>JBJXHA010000472.1:0-9592 GCA_046160275.1 Bacteroidia bacterium
GATGCAGATAGCGTGGTGTACTTTAGCCGCGAAAACAATGCTTGGGCAAAAAAGGGCGCGATTCAAACAGGAACAAGCAGTCACGCGCTTGCTTTTACGCAAGATGGCAAAACACTTTATGTTACCAATCAAGGAAATGCAACGGTTTCGATTCTGAACGCAGAAACGAAAACTAAAATCAAAGACCTCATCGTAGGGACAAAACCAAATGGCATTGTGTTAAAGCAATAATTTGTTTTAAGGTTAGGAACTTTCTAAAAAGTTCCTAACCTTAAAAGGTTAATTTTTTTAAAAATGAAAAATACATTCCTTATTTTACTAAATATAACTTGTATTTCCCTTTTTGCCCAAAATCTAAGTGGAAAAATTTATGGGACAGATGAAAAAGGAAATAAAACGCCTTTGCAGGGGGCGGCTGTTTATTGGTTAAATACGCAAGCGGGTGCGTTTACCGATAGTTTGGGACATTTTGAACTGCCCAAAGTTGCCGAATCTCAACGACTTGTAGCGAGTTTTGGTGGCTACAAAGAAGATACAGTTGATATTAAAAACGCTGATAATGAAATCGTTATCAATTTGCCCTCGTTGGAAATGGGCGTTGTAATTAAGGGGAAACAAAACAGCGTCATTATTTCTTCGATGACTCCACAATTGACGGAAACAATTACGACCAAAGAATTATATAAGGCTGCTTGTTGCAATTTGTCGGAGAGTTTTCAGACGAATGCTTCGGTTGATGTGTCGTTTAATGATGCGGTTTCGGGGGCAAAACAAATCCGAATGTTGGGGCTTTCGGGCATTTATTCTCAAATTATTACGGAAAATGTACCTACCATGCGTGGCTTGGCTACGGCTTATGGTTTGAGTTACATACCTGGTCCTTGGATGGATAAAATTGACATTGCAAAAGGTTCTGCCTCTGTTTTGAACGGCTACGAAGGCATTACAGGACAAATTAATGTGGAATATAAAAAACCACAAACTAGCCCTCGTTTATTTATTAATGTCTATGGAAACCAGATGTCGCGCATGGAGAGTTCTATCAATTATGCAAGCGCGGTAAACAAAAAAAAGACCTTAACTACGATGCTCATGGCGCATGGAAATTATACAGGGCTGCCGATGGACATGAATGGAGATAGTTTTACAGATGAACATTTGCAAAAACAGGTGAGCGTTCACAATCGCTGGGCATATTTTGGAGAAAATGGCTTAGAATTCCAACTTTCTGGAAAATACCTATACGAAAAAAGAAATGCAGGGCAAATTGCCATGAATCATGGAGGGCATGATATGGGAGGTATGACTCCTTATTTGGTTGATATTGAAACAAGTAGATCTGAAATTGTGTATAAAAATGGCTATGTATTTGCCAAAAAACCTTACAGAAGCATTGGTTTTGTTTTGTCGGGGGTACATCATCAGCAGAAATCTGCTTTTGGAAATCGAAATTATAGAGGTACTGAAAAATTCGCCTATTCAAAGCTGATTTTTCAAGACATTATTGGCAATACAAATCACACCTATCGCTTGGGTTTGAGCTATTTATACGATGATTATGCGGAGGCTTTTCAGTCAAAATCTTATACAAGAAGGGAAAATGTGCCAGGTGTTTTTGGCGAATATACTTATACTTATTTAGAAAGATTTAGTGCAGTGTTGGGTTTTCGTGCTGATAAACACAATTTATACGGCAACATTTACACGCCTCGCGTTCATTTGCGTTACAAACCTACCGAAAAAGCCACGATTCGCGTTTCTGCAGGAAATTCGACAAGGGTGGCAAATATTTTTGCAGATAATCCAGGTGTTTGGGCTAGTTCTAGGGAATTGATTATCAAGGAGAAACTTTTGCCCGAAAAAGCATGGAATTACGGAATAAGCTATTTGCAAAATTTTTCACTTTTTGCCAGAGATGCGCGTTTTATGCTCGACTTTTTCCGCACCGATTTTCAAAATCAAGTGATTATGGACAGAGAAGATGCGAGTAAAATTGTATTTTATAATTTGAAAGGTAAATCTTATTCGAATGCTTTTCAATCAGAGGTGAATTTTGAGCCGCTTGAAAAATTTGAGGTAAAAATGGCATATAAATTTACAGATGTCAAAACACAATACGAAAAGGGATTTTTGGCTTCGCCTTTTGTGGCAAGACATCGTGGCTACTTGAACTTAAATTATACAACCAACATGGACAGGTGGAAATTCGATGTTACGATGCAATATGTAGGCAAAAGTCGAATCCCCGACCTTAGCCAAAATCCTGAAGCTACGAGTTGGAAAACGGAATCACCTGCATTTGTACAGCTTTTTGCCCAAATCACGCGTACTTATTTAGACTGGGATTTTTATATCGGAGGCGAAAACCTCACCAATTATCGCCAAATGAACCCGATTATTAATGCCGAAAATCCTTTTGGTGGGAACTTTGACGCAGCGATGGTGTGGGGACCTATTTTTGGCAGAATGATTTATGGCGGCTTACGTTGGAAATTGGATAAAAAAATCTAGGCAGGAGATAGGTGATAAGTAATAGGTGATAATTTTTTAGCACACTCTTAATAAACAGTAGTTTCTGTTATAAAAGATATGCTTTTTTTAGCATATCCATTTTCAATTCTCAATTATTAATTCTCAATTTTTTAAAATTATTTATGAAAGTATTTCATTTGTTTTTCTTGCTTTTTGCTTTTGCATTTTCAAATGTTGCATCTCTTCAAGCACGTACTGTTTCAACGGCAGTAACGCCACCTAAAACGCAAACCGTTACGATTAAAACTTCGGCAGTTTGCGAAATGTGCGAGAAGAAAATCAAAAAAGTGTTGGCAACACACAAAGGCGTAAAATCAGTTACAATGAACATGGATACAAAGGAAGTAAAAGTTACTTTTAATCCTAGTGCTACGAATGTTGACAATATTCGCAAAACGATTTCTGCCGCAGGCTACGATGCAGATGAGGTAAAAGCCAATAGCGTAGCTTACAATAAATTAGCTGCTTGCTGCAAAAAAGGCTCTAAGTGTGACATGAAGTAGGAACATCACCGAAGTAAAAAGCGAACAAATAGAGCAAAAATGCTTTATTTGTTCGCTTTATTTTTAGCCCCAAAACTACCCCATTTTAAAAAACTGACATACAAAACCACCCATTAATGCCATTGTAATTGCCCAGTAACCTACGTGAATGAAAACATATTTCCAACTTCTTCTTTCAAACAAAGAAATTATACTAACCAAAGGAAGGACTAGAAAGATACTACTAAACACGCCGTGAAGGGCTCCATGTTTAAAGGTTCTGAAATTCATGCCGTATTTTGCCATAAAGCCTTTGTACCATGTATTGAGTTCTGTCCCTTCTGTACCAAAATCGGGATTACCTTGAAAAATAGAGCCAATACTCACCTGATGAATCGTTAAACTTATCATCGTCATTGCCAACATAAAGCTAAAAACGAAAACCAAACCAAAAATTACAGCCATATTGCTGTTTTTTAGTTGTTCTTCTTTTAGCCCTGCTTCTTTCATCCATGCATTTCCCATGACACTGGGATTGTAATAAATGAAGCCAACCAAAAGCGGAATTAATGCCGCTATCAAACAAGTGGGGAGAAATCCTAACTGCATACGTAATTTATTTAGTAAATAGAAAAATAATACGCAACAAAGCTAAAAATAAAATTCTTTTTAGCAAAAAAAGGCGAGAAATTATTTTCTTTCGAAATATTTATTTCTTACCCTATATCAATTTTATTTCCTGAAATGGTACAGACCTTTGTAGTATTATTAAGAAGGATGTATCTATCTTAAATCACCAAAAACAATCACTGTATTAGAACGGAGTCTACTTAGACTGAAAATAAGGTTATTCGATTGGTTATCAATAAATTAAATTCATTATTCATTACTTATCATGCAAACAGTTGTTCAGGAAATAGAAGCAAAAATACCAGCTACCCTTAATGGGCATTTGTTGTGGGGCTATGGCATCAAGTTTAGAGAAGACCCTTTAAATGTATTTCGAGAAATAAAAGAAGCAGAAGGAGAGGTGGTTTGTATGAAAATTATTATCGGAAAATACTATTATGTGGTTAATTCTCCTGAAGGATTTGAACATATTCTAAAAACCAACCAACGTAATTACTTGAAATCAAGTGATGTTATGACCATTTTGGGGAAATTAACAGGCAAAAGTTTGATTTCGACTGAGGGTGAAACTTGGCATAAACAACGAAAATTGATGGCACCTGCTTTTCATCGCTCAAAGTTGGCGTTGTTGGCAAGTGATATGACGCAAGAAATTGAAAAATTTGGAAACAACTGGGAAGCGGCAATGGCGGACAAAGCGGGAATAGAGATAGAAATTGTGCAAGAAATGATGCGATTAACGATGCAAATTGCCAGCAAATCCTTGTTTTCATCAGATATTATTGCAAAAGCAGATGAGGTGGGAGATGCATTGAAAGAGGTGTTAAATTATGTGGCGGTAGGCTTCAAAAATCCCTTTCATCCTTCTCATCATTTTCCAACAGCAGGCAGAAGACGCTTTAACGCAGCCAAAACGCGCATTGAAAGTACTTTATTAGAGATAATTCATGAGCGAAAAAGAGAGCAACAACAGCATCACGATATGTTAGGCTTGCTCTTAGATTTGCAAGATGAAGAGACGGGAACAGGAATGTCGGACAGGCAATTATTAGATGAAGTAATTGCACTCATTATTGGTGGGCATGAAACGACTTCGCTCAGTATGACTTGGGTTTGGTATTTTTTGGCACAAAATCCTGAAAAAGAGGCAAAGTTATTGGCAGAGGTAGAAAGTGTTTTAAATGGGAGAACGCCTACTTTTGAAGATTTTCCTAAATTGCCATACACAAGTGCTGTTTTTCAAGAGGCGATGCGCTTGTATCCGCCAGCGTGGGCGATTGTGCGGGAAACAGTGGAAGATGATGTTGTCTTGGGATATAAAATTCCTGCGGGTTCGGAAGTATTTTTGCCTTTGTGGGCATCTTATCACGATGCCGAACATTGGGAGCAGCCAGAAACGTTTCAGCCAGAACGCTTTCTCCCTGAAAATAAGGATAAACTAAGCAAATATCAATTTTTGCCTTTTAGTGCAGGCATGAAAAAATGTATCGGCGATAATTTTGCGATGCTTGAGGGTGTTTTAATTACGGCAATGTTTGTCCAAAAATACCAATTTGAGTTGCTTGATAATGCGCCACTTACGTTTGATACGGGCTTTGCACTCAAGCCTAAAAATGGAATAAAGATGCGTGTAAAAACGCGTTTGTAGAATATCGCTTTATTGTTGCAACAAAATTAAGTAAGTAAATAGAATAGCTCCGAACACGATGTAGAATCTGTGTTGGGGGCATTTTTAGTTAACAAATGATCCATTATTTTATCGGTAAATTGTAAACAGAAACAGCCAACACTTTTTGCGAATCAGTTCGCGTTTCTACTTGCATTTGTTGAGTAGGTAGGGCTTTTCTTTCAAATTCAATGGCTTGTTTTTCAATAGCTTGTTCGCTTTGGATTTGCCCGATTAGCAAGTGTTCGCTTAATACGAAAGAAAAACGCAAAGGAAAAGAGTAGGGATTTTCTAAACGCAAATCTTTGAAGCCAAAAACAACCGTAGCATCTGCGCCCAAAGGCGTAAAGCGTTCATGTTCTTTGTAAATATCAACCGAATGATGATGCCTTTCTACGATGTTCAAGCCTGCACAAAGCCCAAGATGATACATAATACTCGCAAGTTGGCACAAACCGCCACCGTAATCCTCTTGAATTTCGCCATTGACCAAATTGCGCCCTTTTTGGTAGCCTTTTTTTGCAGTAGTCTTGCCCACAATTTTCCAAAAAGAAAAAATCTCATTCGGGTAAATGATGACTTTTTCTACGGCATTAATTCCTAACTGTATATTATTCAGCTTTGCTTGTAAGGTAGTACCTGGCATCACAGGTTGCTGAATTTCAAGAGAATAAGGGCAATGAATAGATATTTCTGCTTGCGGCAATGCAAAGCGTTTGTGGTAATTTTTTCGATAATCTTGCCAAGTACGAATCCCTATTTTTAGGTACATTCGTATAGGATAAGGCACAATTTTGCGAGCATATTTTACAATTTGCATAAAACGATTGTCAAATAAGAGGCGTATTTTTTGAGAAAAGAGCGACAAAGCCAATTATCTAGGGTAAGCAAATAAGGGCGCAAGAAAGGTGGAAAGCGATGAATGGGGAAAAATAAAATGCCATGCATCGCCCGCATTTCCCACTTTTCGCCTGCCAAACTTTCAATTTCTGATAAGAAATAGGCGTTTGCACCATGCCAACCGCTACTTTTCCGCGAAAGCAAACGCTTGCGATGCGCAGAAGGTACATCAAAAATAAAAAGCCCTCCTTTTTGTAAACAAATATACACTTTTTCTGCCATTTTCTTCACCTCCTCTTTGTCTAAGTGCATAAAAAAATGCCAAGAAAACGCATTTTGAAGGGAGTTTTCCGCCAAAGGTAAGGCACTCTCTTCTGTCAAAAGAAACTCTTTTTCAGGGAATTTTCGCCTTGCTATTTTTAGCATTTCAGGACTAATGTCCGCACCAATACTTGCAAATTCCATCAAACGCCCCGTACCACAAGCAAGGCTCAAGGTGGGTGGAGCTATAGGTTGTGGTAGATATTCTTCAAGGATTTTTTGCTCCTGAAAGTGTAAATACTGCCCATACGAGTTTGCAAAACGGTTCTCATCGTATTGAGGGGCAAGTTCGTCATAATAGCTTTTTATGGAAGAAATATTCGGTTGCATAAATACATTAAAAGAAAGATAATTATAAATAAAGTCGCACAAATTGAGTTTGTACGACTTTTATTTTGCTTACAATCAATAAGTTACTCTACCTCTCTAGAAATAGGTTTGCCTTTTCCCTCTACCGTAGTAGTTGTGTGAGGTACTAAGCGCAGTCGTTCTTTGGGAATCAGTTTTCCTGTTTGTTTACAAACTCCGTAGGTACCATTTTCAATGCGAATCAGTGCGTTTTGTAAGTTCACAATGAACTTGTTTTGGCGAGCGAGTAGAATCTCAATTTGCTCTTTTTCAGCACTTTCGTTACCAAACTCTGTCATGTTGAAACTATCCACAGAGCCTCCGCTAATGTCGCGCAATTCTTCTGAAAGGCGGCGTTTTTCGTTGTTTGCGTCTTCGAGTTTTTTATTGATAATCTCACGAAACTCTTCCAACTCTGCTTTGCCATAAAATCGCTTTTCTTTTTCGTCCATAATTCATGATGTTAAGACGGTGAAAAAATAAGAAGTAGTTGATAGTCAAAATGTAAGAGCTTTTGTATCAATCATTTGCTATCAAACTATCCGATAAATTAAGATTAATCTTATACGTATTGTAATTACTTTTGATACAATATTTGTTGAATTTCTGTTTCTGTTAGTTTGGTAATAATTCTATTTCTTCGATGTGTACACCCAAAAAATCTTCCAAAAAAGCTCTTGCAATATGCGTGTGCGAAAAGACTCTCTTGAAAAACCTGTCATAATTTAAAGGTGCTAAATACATGATTTTGTGTTAGTTACAGATTGAAATAGGAATAATTAGCACGTTTTTTATTTTTGGTTTGAAAGCACGAGTAAGAAATACTCGTGCTTTCAAAAGATATTTATGCAGCCGCCAATTGTTTTACCACAATTTTGCCTACTACATCAAAAACCTCAATTTCTTCCGTTTCTCCTTGCAATTCTTCCACAAATATCAACTCTTGGCACAAGGTTTCGGCGCAAATATATTCCTTAAACTGGTCAAATGCCTGATTCCAAAGGTCTTTACTTTCGATTTGAATAGAAATAGTATCCGTCAAATCAAAGCCTTGATTTTTGCGAAGGTTTTGAATACGATTTACCAACTCTCTCGCAACGCCTTCATTTTTAAGACTTTCTGATAAATGAATGTCTAAGGCAACGGTAAACTTTCCATCTGTCGTAACCGACCAACCTTCTACGTCTTGACTTGTGATTTCAATCTCCGAAAGGAGCAAATCATAATTTGTTCCATTTGAAAGCAAGATAGGGAATTTTTGATTTACTTCCAAACTCCGAATATCGTTTTGAGAAAAATTATTTACCGCAGCACCTACTTCTTTCATCAATCCCCCCAATTTGGGTCCCAACAACTTGAAATTAGGTTTTGCTTTTTTCACCAATACCGTAGCCGAGTCATCGTCTGTAATATAAGCTAATTCCTTGACATTCACTTCGCTAAGAATAATATCTTTAACGCCTTCTAGTAAGGTTTTAGTATGTTCTTCTAAAATCGGAATCAAGATTTTTTGAAGTGGCTGGCGCACTTTGATGTTAACTTTTTTGCGAATACTATGCGTAAGCGAAGAAATGCGCTGTGCGGCTTCCATTTTCTCCTCCAAATACAAGTCAATATCGGCTTCATTTGCCGCAGGAAAATCCGCAAGATGTACACTTTCGCCTGTCAAATCACGATAGACTTTTTCTGCATAAAAAGGCGCGAAAGCACTCATCAAAATAGAGATAGTTTGCAAACATTCATACAAAGTTTGATATGCCGCAATTTTATCTTGGTTCAATTCCCCTTTCCAAAACACCCTACGAGAAAGGCGAACATACCAATTTGAAAGCGATTCTGTAACAAATTCCTCAATCAAACGAACTGTCCTAGTCGGCTCATAATCAGCTAATTCCGCATCAACTTTCTTCACTAAGGTATTCAGACAAGAAATCACCCATCTATCCAATTCGGAACGCTCAGAAACGGCAATTTTTTCGCCATATTCAAAGCTATCTACATTGGCATACAAGGCAAAAAAGTTATAGGTATTATATAATGTACCAAAGAAAGCACGAATTGTTTCCTCAATTGCAGGCGAATATTCGGGCAAATCTTTCCATTTTCCTTCGCGTTTTTCCTTGTCATTCTTCTTTTTCCAAGAGAATTTCAAGTTTTCCCAAGGGTCAGAATTTGCAATCATGTACCAACGAACCGCATCTGCTCCATAAGTATCAATCGCCAAAAATGGATTTACCACATTTCCTTTAGATTTCGACATTTTCTCGCCTTTTTCATCAAGGACTAATCCATTGGCAATCACGTTTTTAAAAGCAACAGAATCTTCCAACATCACAGAAATCGCATGAAGCGTGAAAAACCAGCCGCGTGTTTGGTCAACGCCTTCTGCAATAAAATCAGCAGGATAATTGGCATTGAAAAGGGCTTGATTTTCAAAAGGATAGTGCCATTGTGCGAAAGGCATAGAACCCGAATCAAACCAAACGTCAATCAAATCGGTTTCACGGTACATTTTTTCGCCCGTTTCAGACACCAAAATGACCTTGTCAATATAAGGGCGATGTAAATCGTAATCTTCTGATTGATAAGGACTTGATTTCATGAAACCTGCGGCTACGGCTTTTTCGATTTCCGCTTTTAACTCTGCTATCGAACCAATACATTTTTCTTGTTTACGGTCTTCAGTGCGCCAAATAGGAAGCGGAATGCCCCAATAACGAGAGCGAGATAAGTTCCAATCCACTAAGTTTTCAAGCCAGTTGCCAAAACGTCC
>JBJXHA010000473.1:0-12169 GCA_046160275.1 Bacteroidia bacterium
TCGACTGGATCGTTGATGCCACAAATACAAATCAATATTCGGGCGTAAGCGGAAATGTAGGGATTGGGAACGCCCTTCCTGCGGCAAAATTGCACGTTACAGGCTCTTTGCGTTTTGATAATTTACCGATTGGGGTGAATACAGAAATGCTCACAATCAATGGTTTAGGAGATATTTCGCGCCAAGCTATTTTGGATAACAATTTAGGGAATGAATATAATTTAGCTTTTGCTTATGATTCTATTACCCATATTATTAGCATCACAGATGGTGGCGGAACGCTCAATGCAACGCTTTCTAATTTGGGGCTGACGAATATTACTGCTGGGGCGGGATTAACAGGCGTTTCTACGCCAAACAGTGCCACGCTTGAGGTAAATGCAGATAATGGGCTGTATGTGAATGTGTTAGCGGATAAAGTGCGTTTGGGGGGCAATTTAGTAGAAACTACCACGATTGACTTGAATAATTTTGATTTGCTTCAAAATCTCACAGGAACAGGCACCTATCAGGTTCAAAATCAAGGAAATCCAACTGTTTTTGTGAATACCGATTCAACGCTTAAAATTAATACGCCCATTCCTGCCTTTGAACCCAATGCCATTGTGCAAATATCCTCTACCAAAAAAGGCTTGCTTGTGCCTAAAATGACTACGACTCAAAGAGATGCGATTGCGAATCCGCCTTTGGGTTTGATTGTGTATAATGTGAGCGACAGTGTTGCCGAGCATTGGAATGGGAATTGTTGGTTAGCGATGTTTCGCCAATCTTGTGATGAATGTGGTTTTGACATGACTTTAAGCGACACTTTGGGCATCATCAACAAAACGCTCACCGATTCTGTCGAAACTACGATTACAGTTACGCAAAACTTTGGTCCAGCCGCAACCATTGGCTTGTATTATCTCCAAAACTTGCCTGTGGGGACGAGCCTTTCTTTAAGCACTTATACCATTAACGGAACAGGAACAGCCCTTTTGAAGGTAAAAGCCGATGTGTTTACGCCTGCGGGAACTTACCCCATTGCAATTCAAGGATTGTGTAATGGCTCGATGGTGATTAAAACGTATTATGTTCAGATAGAAGATTGCTATAAAGTTTTTATTAATGGAACTGTTACCGACTACGATTTGCAACTGATTAATGCGCTGCCTTCCAATGTGCCAATTTGTGTCATTGCTACGGTCGGTTTTAATGGAAAAGTATATGGAAACAATGCCCCTGCTTTTACTACAGGCAATTTACATTCGCTTTCTCAAGTAGGAATAAAAAATTATGGAGAAATTTATGGCAATGGCGGAAATGGCGCAACCACCCCAAGTTTGCCTGCTTTTGGCTTGCCTGGGCAAAATGGTGGTCATGCGGTGAATTTGACGGTTCGCGCCAATTTGCAAAACAACGGCTATATTTTTGGCGGTGGTGGTGGTGGTAGTTCCGTAGGAACAGGCATTGGTTTTACCATTCCTATTGTGAATATTCCTGTAAATATAGGTATTGGTGCTGGAGGAGGGGGAGGTGCGCCTGATGGATTGGGGGGGACTGTAACCGTAGGTTATTTTAGTGCTGGGCAAAATGCAGTAGGGGGGATTAATGGAAATGGTGGACAGGGCGGGGTACTAATCACCCCAATTCCGATTCCGCTTGGTCCTGTTACTATCACTTTGATTCCCAATGTGTATGGTGGAGATGGTGGTGATTATGGAAAAGCAGGTACAGGGGGATTTTTAAATGCAAATATCTCGGTAACAGTGCCTATTATTGGGTCACTTACTTTCGGACCTTTTCCTAATCCACCACTTAATGCGCCTTTTCCGGGAGGGGCGGCAGGTAATCTCGTAAAGCGCAATAGCAACCTACTACTGGGCTTACCTGATAATGTCTATCAATCTTTTCAATTACGTGGAACGGTAGGAAATTAAAAGAATTTCTTTAGAAATCTTACTTTGAAACCCCTAAACTTTTCCTAATATTGCACTTAGAAATTACTTTATTTTTGGCAACACAGATGTAAGATTAAGTAAGAAATTTTCAATTCTACAACACACACACATTTATCTTATTACAATATGCAAAATAATTTATCTTTGGAAGAAATTCAAAGTTTTGAGGGAAAATACCCCAAGCAACTTTGGTACTTGTTTTTTAGCGAGATGTGGGAGCGTTTTTGCTTCTATGGAATGCGTGGTATGCTGACGATTTTTATGGTAAGTCAGTTAATGATGCCAGACAAAGAGGCAAATCTTCAATATGGTGCAACGCAGGCTTGGGTTTATGCTTTTACGTTTATTGGAGGTTTGTTTGCTGATAAAATATTAGGATTTAAAAAGTCGCTTTTTTGGGGAGGAATCTTAATGATATTGGGCAGTGCTATTTTGATGCTTAATCCCACGCTGTTTTTCTTTACAGGTATTTCCTTCTTGATTGTAGGTACAGGTTTTTTCAAGCCTAACATTTCTAGTATGGTTGGGCAGTTGTATAAGGAAAATGACAACAGAAAAGATGCAGGTTTCTCTTTATTTTATTCAGGCATCAATTTAGGTGCTTTATTAGGAGGTGTTTTGATGATTGGTATTGCACAAGGAGACATTTTGGGTAGTGTTGTCCCTGTAGCAATGCGTTGGAACGTTGCTTTTGGCTTGGTTGCAGTGGTAATGTTGGTTAGTTTGCTCATCTTTGTTTTTACCAAAAGAGAGTTAGGACCTATCGGTGATGCACCTTTTGAGATGGCTTCTAGCGATAAGAAGTGGTACGAATACGCGGTATATTTAGGTTCATTAATTGCCGTACCGATTATTATTCAAATGGTTTCTAACACCGTTTATACAGATTGGTTTATGTATATCATCGGTCCATTTAGTATTGTTTATTTGATTTATGAAATGACCAAACTTAGCCGAAAAGAAAATGAAAAACTGATTGCCGCCTTCGTGTTCATTATATTTTCCGTAGTATTTTGGGCAATTTTTGAGCAAGCTGGAGGTTCTCTTAGCCTTTTTGCAGACAAACACTTAGAGGGGACATTAGTAGGATTTACCCCTAACCAAATTAATAACTCCTCTAATGCGCTTTTTGTGATCATCTTTGCACCCCTTTTAGGCTTGCTTTGGCTTTGGTTGAGCAAAAGGAAGTTAGAACCTAATAGTGTGGTGAAATTTGGAATAGGCTTTTTGTTTTTAGGCTTGTGTTTCTTCATTTTTTCTTGGCTAAAAACAACCAATAATGGAAATGGAATCGCCTCATTGTCTTGGTTTACAATAGGTTATTTTGTGGTAACGCTTGGCGAAATTTCCCTTTCTCCCATAGGTTTATCTTTAATGACGAGTTTATCTACGCAAAAATTACAAGGGTTTATGATGGGAATGTGGTTTTTGGCGAGTGCTTATGGGCAATATGTAGCGGGATTATTTGGAGCTGCTATTTCGCCTGCTGAAACCGCTTCTGCTACTGAAAAACTGAATATTTATTGTGATGGATATAATCAATTTGCTTGGTATGCAATTGCTGCTGGCGCACTCATCATTGTTATTTCGCCCTTAATAAGAAAAATGATGCAAGAGGTAAAATAACATCAGTAAAGTAATGGATAATTAATAATGAAAAATGATTTTAACTTACTATCAATATTTTGAGTAAAATCATTAACATAAACTAATTATTACCAAGTGCTTAAGCAGTAAACAGTATTTTTTCATTTCATTCAGACGAGTCTGCATAGCAACCTAATATTTTAACATAGGTGTTATGTAGGCTCGTCTGAATTATTCACTATTCATTATTCGCTATTCACTACTCCATGTTATATATACCAAAATTTTTACCTTGTTTTTTTGCCGAAAAGGTACGAATTTTGACGGCTGAATATATGCTCATCACAGTTACAAGCCAACTATTTTCCTTTACGCTTCGTTACTTTACTAAACTATCTCCAATATAAAAGCGCACAATTAAAAAAGACAAGGTTTTTATGAAGTTTTTCGTTTTTTTTCTACTTTTGTAGTGGAAGCGTTGTGTTTTATTCTCACCTTAATAACTAACGCAATAACAGTACAATAGTAAGGGTTCATCATTTTATTACTTATCATTTTTATGACGCGATTTACAGGTCTTTTTTTCCTGCTCACCGCATTGATGTGGCATAACTCGTATGGCTACAATCCACATTCTTGCGACGACTCTCCTACTAAAACTAGTAAAACACTGGTAACTCTCCCGCAAGGAGACACTACAATGATTGTGTGTGGGACAAGTGTTTCTCTCACAGCCTCGGGGGGAGCCTCTTATTTATGGAGCGAAGGCTCGGCGCAAAGTTCAGCCACTAACACAATAACAGGAACACTAGGTCAGCAAAAAATAGTGTCTGTTCAAGTTACAAACGGCACGAGTGTTCGGTTAGACAGTATTTTTTTAACTTTTGCAGCAAGCCCCTCAATTCCTATACAGGTGACACCTATTCCTTCAAGATGTGGGGCGGGTTTAGTTGCCTTATCGGCAGCAAGCACAAGTTCCAAAGTGTTATGGTACTTAGACAATACAAGTACAAGTGTGATAGGGCAGGGGACAAGCTATACTTTTAATGCACCTGCTTCACCGAGTACTTTCACTCGTCATGCTGCAACTTCTAATGGAGGTAAATATAAAGTGGGTCCTACTAGTTACAATCCTGTAAATAATACAAGCCAATCTACGACAGCAGGAGTCAAGTTTAATGTCATCAATAAGTTGATCTTGGATTCCGTTTTTATCATTCCTTCTGCGGTAAATGCAACTTTTAAAATCAAGGTTTCTCTCTTTCAGACGGGCAACTCTACAGCACTTGCAGAAAAAGAGGTGAGTATGTCGGTTGCTCCCTCAGATGTAGGACAGAAAAAGCCGATTTCCTTAGGTTGGGTAATTAACCAAGGTAATAATTATGAATTGAGATATACTGCCATTACAACGGGGTCTAATTGTTATGTTTCGACATCAGGAACAACTTTTCCCTACAAACTACCTGGTGCAATTCATTTGACTAGTGCAAACGCAAGTTTAAGCACCTATTTTCCTTACTTTTTTGACTGGCATGTTACCTTACTAGGGTGTGAAAGTATTCGTACACAGTTCTCTGCTACCATAAAAGATGCTCCTATTGTAATGCCCCTTTCTGTGGTAAGTTGTTCAGGTTCAGCTACTTTGAACGCAATAGCAGGAACTGGTGCTACTAACCCTACAGGAACTACCTATGCATGGATTTCTGGAACAAATGCGAGTGTAGGCTCAACCGAAACAGTCAATATTTCTGCACCTATCAATAATTCTTATCGCGTAATTGCCAATTTGCCTTCGACAAGTTGTAAAGACACAGGTTGGGCGAATGTTTACTTACCAGCAGGTGGTAGTGGCTCTGCACCAACAGGTTCAAGTGTTTCTCGTTGTGGACCTGGAACTGTAACTTTTACAGGTTTATCAGGTAATTCCTCTCAATATATATGGTATAATGCACCTGCAGGTGGTACGATGTTAGGAGTTGGCACAAGTTTCACCACTCCTGTTATTTCTAGTACAACTACTTATTATGTAGCAGGAGTAAATGGAGGAACTGATATTTTCGCTCCTGCGCAACCTTCTTCTATCACAAATTCTACCTTGTCTCCCCCTTCAGGTACTCCTAACACGCAAGGACAAATATTTGAAGTCTATGTACCTATTGTGTTGAGTTCTGTCACTGTTTATCCTAAAACGGCGAGCACTTCCACAAATCCCGCAATTTTTGAGGTATCTCTCTATCAAGGAGGGGTTTTACAAACGACAATTCCTTTTTCAATTAATAACTTTTTAGTAGGAAATGCTACCGTTTTGCCGCTAAATATTCCTGTGAATCCAGGCACTGATTATCGCCTAACCATTAAATCCATTTCTAACACCTCATTGTTTTATACAACAATGTCGAATGGAAGCGCAATTCCTTATGGCACAAACAATAGTAGTGCAAGCATGATTTTGCAAGGTGGAGCAAAAATTACTGGCGGGGCTTCTTCTTTGACAGGTACAAACAATAATAATTACTACTATTTGTATAATTGGAATGTTTATGTTGTAGGTTGCCCATCAATCACGCGTACACCGCTTACGGCAACTATTAATCCTCAACCTATTTTATCTTTGCCTTCTGTTTCTACGGCTTGTTCTGGAAGTGTAAACTTGTCTGCAGGGGTAACAAATCCTACTGCGGGAACGGGCTTAACTTATACTTGGACACCAGGCGGAAGTAATGCTTCAAATATTACGGTTAGCACCGCAGGAACATATACGGTTAGTTCCTCTTTTTCAAACTCGCCAGCCACTTGTGCAAGCACTGCCACAACAAGTGTGATTTTATCTACTAACCCCACAGGAACAGTTACTACTGGCGCAAATGTTTTGCGTTGTAATGCTGGAGCTGTTACGCTTACGGCTACAGGAGGTAATGGTGCAAAAATGCTTTGGTTTAAAAATTTATCTGCACCTACTGCACCTGCAACAGATAGTATTGTGGGCGTAGGGAATAGTTATACCTATAATGCCACCTCAACAAAAACATACTACGCAACTTCTGTGAATGGCTCGCAAAGCACAACAGGTGCCTTGAATCCAGGAATTGGTACAGCACCTTATGGCTCTTTGTCGCAAGGGTTAAAGTTTGATGTGAGTATTCCCATTGTGTTAGAGCAAGTAAGTGTGTATTTTAAAAATTTAGGACAGACTATTTTTAAAATACAACTTAAGAATACAAGTAACCAAGTTATTAGGGAGAAGCTATTTAGCCTAAATGTAAATAGTATTGGTACAGAAGTCGTGTTAGATTTGGATTTCCCAATTAATCCTGGTACAGACTATAAATTGACCTTTTTGACTTTATTAGGCGGAAATCAACTATCATTTAATACGAGTGGGGTAATATACCCTTACTCAACACCAAACATTCTCACAATTAAGAGTAGTACAAATACGAGTTCTAGTATTACAGCGAACTACTACTATTATTTCTATAAATGGAAAGTGTTTATACCTGGTTGTGCTACAAGTCCGCGTAAGCCACAAACAGTTACAGTAAGTCCTTTTACCGTACCTAATTTGCCTGCTTATATTGATACCTGTGCAACTTCTTATATCTTAAAACCATACGGTTCTGCTACGCCTCCTGCGGGTTATACTTACAGTTGGTCGCCAACAACCGCTACAAGTGCAACTTTAAACGCAACTACTGCGAATACTTATACAGTGGTGGTGACTGACCCTGCAACAACTTGTAAGGATACTGTTAGTTCTGTGGTAAGTTTTTCTTCTGCACCTTCTACTCCCTTGGCAAGTGATATTCAAAAGTGTGGTGGAGGTTTAGTAACGATGACAGCAAATAGCCCTGGTGCGGATAAATTATTGTGGTATAATGTTGGAAGTTCGGCAATTCAAAAAATAGGAACTTCTTACGCATTAACCTTAAATGCTTCGGCTAATTTCTTGGTAAGTGCCGCAAATGGAGCAAGTGGAGTGTTAGTGGGGAAACCTGATAATACAGGACAAACGAGTTCTGCTACTTCTGGCACCATGAACTTTAATGTTACTAAGCCGATTATTATTGAGTCCGTAAATGCCTACTTAGTGGCTCCAGGTAGTTTTAAAGTAAGATTATTGAACGCTCAAAACTTATTGCTTCAAGAAAAACAATTTAACTTCCCTAATACAGCAGGGCTTGTTACCGTAAATTTGGATTTTGGCGTTGCACAAGGGAATGGTTATAAATTACAATTTGTATCTGTCGCAAACTCAAAATTAGTATTTAACACAACTAACTTGGCATTTCCTTATACCTTGCCTGGTATTATGTCTATCACGGGTACGAGTTTAACAACCAGCAATTTCAACGCAATTTTTTATAACTGGAGTATTTTTGTTGTGGGTTGTGAGAGCGCGAAGAAAACGGTTGCTGTCTCTATTTTGCCTATTCCTACTTTAACAAACCCTGTTGTTTTGCCTGTGTGTGCGGCATCAACGGTGCTATCTGCAAACAGTGTTGCACAGCCCAATGTAACTTATACATGGACTCCAGGTAGTACCACGGGTTTGACCAAAACGGTTACTGCAACAGGAACATACGAAGTTATTGCAAAATACAGTGCAGCAGCAGGTGGGTGTAGCGATACTGCAGCAACTTCGGTTACTATCTTTAATCAACAACCAAGCACTCCTACCGCTCCTGCGGTAACGAGATGCGGACCTGGTGCAATAGATGTGGTGGCAAGCGCGCCCAATTCTAACTTGATTCTTTGGTACAATACCGCCGCAAGTGATACAATTATCGGGGTTGGAGGTACATATACACATACGGCAACTGCAGCACCTTCTATTAAAACACTACATACATCAGCGGCATTTGGTTCAACAACAAGTTTAGGACCCGTAGATAATACCTTTGGTACTTCTTTTATTGGGACTGCTGCTGAAGGAGTTCGTTTTACGGTTTCTCAAGATGTGGTATTAAGAAGTGTGTATATTTTCCCGCTTTATCCTGACCCACAATTTAAAATAGAATTATTTGACCCAGCGGTATCTTCTACCGTGCCGAAATACAGCAAAACTTTTGCTTTGAACAATGTTTCAGGTAAAACGGAAGTACAGCTTGGTTTCTTTTTAGATTATGTTGCGGCATCAGGCTCGTCTGAAAAAGAATATCGTATAAAATATGTACCTATTTTGAACGCAGGAGTTTCAGCCAATTCCTCCAATGTGGACTATAGTAACTACAAAAGACAGGGAGTGGCACGTATGATTGGTGCGTTTTCTTCAAGTAATGATGCAAGTTATTTCTTTATGTATGATTGGCAACTGTATGTGGTGGGTTGTACAAGCCCTCGTACAAGTGTAACAGCTCAAGCAAAACAAATTCCTGCTTTAAATACACCTTCAGTTTATGCGAATTGTAATAATACAGGAAGTAGTGTGAGTGTAGCTCCTACAAATCCACCTAATCCTACAGGAACTACTTACAGTTGGGTTGCTCCCAATGGAACGGTTACTCCTACTACGGGAACAAGCCCAGCAGCTTTCTTGGTAGATATTAATACATCGGGACTTTACACCGCAACTGCGCTTTACCAAGGTTGCGCAACGACCGCTACCATTTCTGCTTATATCGGGAATACGCCTGCTGCGCCAACTGCCGTAAGCCCTCAAACTTTCTGCGGGATAGGATATTATGATTTAGTGGCGACAGCTCCTGCAACTTCTAGTGCACAAAATCTTCTTTGGTACACCAGTAATCCTGCAACTAATCCTAATGCAAACCCTGTGGGAATTGGTTCTCCTTTCAATACTTTATTAAGTAGTCCAAGTACCATATATTATGTAGCAGCATCAGAAGGGGGACGAGTGAATGTGGGAGAAGCAGATATTTATGCAAATGGAACAAAAGCGGCAAGTACAACCTCTACAGGGATTAAGTTTGATGTAATAGAAACAGATGGTTTGTTTATTGATAAAGTATATGTCTATCCTGTGTCAAATAAAATGCGTTTTAACCTATTGGTTTACGATAAAACAGGCGCGATTATTTATCAACAATATATAAATAAAATAACGGGTGTTTCCGCAGGTGCTAAAACTGCAATTAAATTGGGATTGTTTTTGCCAGCAGATGTGGATTATAAAATGGTATATCAGCATGTAGCAGGGCTTACGGGAAATACAGGTTGCTATGTAAAAACAAGCGGCTTTGCCTTCCCTTACACTTTGAACCAAGTGATAAAATTACAATCTAATACTTTATCTACCATTTATAGTTATTTCTTTGATTGGGAGACTTATGTGCCAAAGTGTATTGGTTCTGCTACGACTATTTTGGCAAAGGTAAATTCAGCGGTTCAAGTTGATATTGATGGGACAGATGATGGACAAATGTTCTCTTGTAATTCTATTCCAATTGTTGCCATTAATTCAATTCCTGCACCAACAGGAGTAACTTATGCTTGGTACTCTAATAGTTCGCCTACAACTCCTCTTGCAACCACTAATAGTTATACGATTAGCTCGCCTAATACTTATTGGGTAACGGCTACACAAAGTGGTTGTACGGTAAGTGATACGGTAACGGTCAATATTTCACAAGATTTAGGCTTGGCAGATGATGGTATCTTGTGTAGTAATCAATTGATTACCAACTACGGACCAACACCACCTGCTGGGGTGAGCTTCTTATGGAGTACAGGCGCAACGACTCCAAGTATTACTGTGAGTCAACCAGGTACTTATTTTGTTCAAGCGCAAGACCCTTCAGGTTGTCCATTAGCAGATACAGTGGTAGTTTCAGGTTTTGATGTTCCGCCTGTGAGTAACCTGCCAGAGTTGACTTCGGGTTGCCCTAGCATTACGCTTGACCCACAAGCTTGGGGTTCTCAGTTAGCCTATTCATGGAGTACAGGTGCCTTAACAGATACTTTGGTTGTAACAGCAACAGGAACTTATTGGGTACAAGTGACCAATGCAAATGGCTGCTCTGTTTATGATTCGACTAATTTCTTGCTTACAACGCCGCCTAGCCCGACCTTTACTTATATAGCAGGTGGAGGTACTACCTTGAATTTTAATAACACAAGTCCTGCGGGATATAATTATTCTTGGTATTTTGGGGCAAATGCAACGCCACCTTCTACCACTACTCCTAATCCAACTCCTGTGAGTGCGACTTATCCTGCTACGGGATTTTATACAGCTACTTTGTGTATAGAAGACCCTACGGGAGCTTGTCCTATTCAAAGTTGTACGAATTTGCAAGTAATGGTAAGCGTGGAAGACGGGCTTTCTCCGACTAAGGCATTCTCTGTATATCCAAATCCAACGCAATTTGAACTATTTATAGATACGAAAGTCTCACATAGCCAAACGGTTAACTTGGAATTAATGGATATAAATGGGCGTGTATTGAAAGAGGCAAGCGAAATTGTTTCTCCAAACAATCCGCAGCGTTTGGGCTTAGAAGGAATTACGAGTGGTATTTATTTATTGCGTGTAACTTCTGATGAGCAGGAAGAAGTATTTAAAGTAATGGTAGAGTAAAGATAAGGTTGAGAATAGGCTTGGTGAGGAACAAAATGCCTCATCAAGCCGATAGCCCTAGCGAGATTCACAAAAATCTTGCTAGGGCTAAAAATTAACCCTCACTCAATCGCTCGTAAGCGTTCCACCAACGCTTTGGAATTTCATCAGATAAGGCTTGTTCATAATCTTTTTGGGTGCAAGCAATCAAACTATGTGCACTATTTTTCGCTAAAATGTCATGCGGAACTTCCATCCACCAGCGAAGGCTATGTTCGCTAGGATTATGATAAAAAATAATTTTTTCGATACTTGCATTCACAGGAACTTCAAACCTTTCAATATGAGGATTATCTGAATAGTTAGAAAACTCCTCTCTATGAAAAGTAAAGCCTTCTACATAATACCAAAGAAGTGTAGCTGCTGACTTTGCGGTTTGTTGAAAGGTGTCATTTTTTGTCTCTAAGCCATGCAGCGAAAAAGTCTTGACTTTTTTTCCTCCACCAGCATATTTTCCTAAAATAGCTGCTTCCATTGTCGAAAAACCACTAGGCATCGCATTTTTACAGCCGCCCATTGTATCCGAAAAACGAAGACTATTCAGGTCAAAACTAATAAAATTCCCATCTCTTAAAGCAGGTTCGGCTTCCATCATGTTTTCACGCAATTCGCCATATCGAAAAATAGTTACATGATATTTCGAAAGTTGTGCTAATTCTTCAGGATATATCAAATAACGTTGCCCTCCTAAATGCGTAAAATCACTCACACAAGGCTGATTTTCTTTCAAAATGCGGGCGTTAATATCCGATTTTTCGTTAAAATGCAATTCATTTGAAATGTGAACATAAGCAATTTCCTCAGAAAAATGCTCATATCCTAACAATTGCCCATAACTATCCTCGTTTTTTCCGCCTAACATCACAACATTTTTGCCTGCCGCAAGCAACTGCTTCACCGCAAGTGCCAAGATTTCGCGTAAAGCATCATCATTCGTTTGCGCTTGGAGATTGCCCAAATCGGCAAGTTGTAACCCCTCAAAATGAAAGGAAAGCGGATAAAAATGTTGGCGAATCGCATCTGCGGATTCATCTAATCCAAACATAACCATTTCTGCTGCTTGCCA
>JBJXHA010000474.1:0-3066 GCA_046160275.1 Bacteroidia bacterium
AAATGTAATGCTGTACGGGCTGCTTTAGCTGCCCGATAACTTGCAAAAACTTCGTTTTTGCGCTTTTGCGGCAGCTAAAGCAGCCGCTACAGGTTTTAGTTAGCATTACATTTGAAGGACTACCCAAGCGTTTTAAGTGCAATTAATTTAGTGAAATTAATTAGCTGCCGCATTAGCGCAAAAACGAAGTTTTTGCCAATGGCGGGGCAGATGAAGCGGACTCCCGTACAAGAAGCGTCTTAAATGTAATTAATTTACTGAAATTAACCAATTGCGGTTACTGAAATTTCCACATTTACACCTTTGGGTAAACCTGCAACGGCAACTGTTTCACGTGCAGGAGGTTCGCTCGTAAAATATTCTCCATAAATGCCGTTTACGGTGGCAAAATCGTCCATCGTTTTTAAGAAAATGCTTGTTTTTACGATGTTCGCAAAAGTTAAGTTGCTGGCAGTCAGCAAAGCCTCAATATTTTGCATCACTTGGCGCGTTTCCGCTTCGATAGAAGAAAGCACTAATTCCCCAGAAGTGGGGTTAATGGCAATCATGCCTGAAAAAAAATGCAAATTCCCATGCTTAATACCTTGACTATAAGGCCCTATTGGCGCAGGCGCGTGAGGTGTATGAATAACTTCTTTCATTATTTCGTTTGTTAAAAGATAATTTTGTGTCAAAATTAAGATTTATCTTTGAATAGGAAAATTTTTATTTAGTACCTTTGTATTTCTTATTTCTAGCGTAGGTCAAAAATTTGCTAGATACATCTCATTTGATTCAAATCATGACAACAACCAAAATTCTTTCTTTTGAGGGCGTAAGCGCAGGATTTCAGGATAGAAAAGTGTTAGAAAATCTTTCTTTTGACATACATTTGGGCGAATTTGTCTATTTAGTAGGAAAGACGGGTTCGGGCAAAAGTACTTTGATGAAACTTATTTATGCCGACCAGCAGGCTGAAACAGGAAAAATTATGATGGGTGATTTTACGCCCTCTGCCATTGCAAAAAAAGATATTCCTTTTTTAAGGAGGAAGTTAGGCATTGTGTTTCAAGATTTTCAGTTATTGCCTGATAAATCTGCCTATCAAAATATCGCTTTTGCGTTGTTAGCTTCGGGTTGGAGGGACAATGAAAAAATCAAAAAAAGGATTCAAGAGGTGCTGATGCGCGTGGGAATGACAGGAAAGGCAAACGCAATGCCTTATCAGTTATCGGGCGGTGAACAACAACGCATCGCAATTGCGCGGGCGTTGATTAATGACCCTTTGTTACTGCTTGCCGATGAGCCTACAGGAAATCTCGACCCCGAAGCTACGGACAATATTATGGAGGTGTTGCAGCGCATTAATTTATCGGGAACGGCAATTTTAATGGCAACCCATGAGCATACTTTGTTAAAAAAATATCCCTCCCGTACCCTCCACGCAATTGAGGGGCAGGTGGTGAATTATGCACATTCTCATGACTTTTTGAAGATGATGTATGCTTAGCATCAGTGAACAATTAACAGTAAACAGTTATCAGAAATAAGATATTGACTACCAATTCGGTGAAATAGCACTTTTTTGAATATACGAGCGTGGACGCTCTTCCAAAAATCAAATTCCCAAGCGTCCACGCTTGGGAATTTGATTAACTCAAACAGTTTCTTAAAGTTATCACATTTTATCATGCAAAAATTATTTTTCGGGACAAATAATGCCCATAAATTAAAAGAAATTCAAGAAATATTAGGCGAAGAAATTCAAGTATTGAGTTTTAAAGATTTTCCGCCGATTGATGTAGAGGAAACGGAGCCTACTTTGATAGGAAATGCGATTTTAAAAGCCAAGGCTTTTTATGAGCATACGCAAATTCCTTGTTTTGCTGATGATACAGGCTTAGAAGTTGCCGCTTTGAATGGTGAGCCTGGCGTATTTTCGGCAAGATATGCAGGCGAACATTGTAATCCGAAGGATAATATGGCTTTGTTGCTACAAAATCTAGGGGATAAAACTGACCGTAGTGCGGTGTTTAAAACAGTCATTGCCTTTTATGATGGTCAGGAAATTTCTTTATTCGAAGGAATCGTAAAGGGACAAATTATTGACGCACCACGCGGAGAAGACGGATTTGGCTACGACCCTATTTTTCAGCCCGAAGGTTATGACGAAACCTTTGCTGAATTACCTTCCGCCACCAAACACGCCATTTCGCATAGAGGGAAAGCGGTTAGGGCTTTTGCGGAATTTGTGAAATAGAAAGGGGCTGTCAAAAAGTTCGTATAAGAGGAGAAAAGTTCCCCCCAAATTGATACCTTTGTAGTGCAAACAAACGAAAGTAATCAATTAAAAGAGAGGAACCTATGTGCAAAGAAAGCGAAAAAACATGGAAAGAAAAAGCTGTTAGTCGTAGTTGTGAGTTGAAATTGTTGAGAAAGGAATGTAAACGTCAACAGGAACGGGCAGAATCATGGCGCTTGAAATGCAACACAACATGGCGATTTATTACGCTTGCAAAGACAAAATCGCCAAAGATGCCCCCAATTTTGATGCCCTTATCCCTTCATCTGATATCATTGAAGCCCTCTTTGGGAAGATTAAACATCGAATGCCTAAGAATCCCAAAGCTGCTTTCTCCGCTAACTCCCTACTTATTCCGCTCTTTACCAATAACTTAAACAAATAAAATGTCCTTATGGCTCTTAACATAACCTCCTTTGCTGTACTTAAACAATGGAAAAAAGAGTTCCTTAATGTATCTAAATACATCTCCTTTAGGAATGTCTTTTTCGCAAAATAGGGAAATATTTATTATTGGGGATAAACACACCAGTTCATTTCTCCTAAATAATCCCTGCCAAAGCTCCCCCTTTTGCCGCTAATTTATCTACCCTTTTCATCGTATCGGCATCTTCTATTAAGGGAGGTGCGTGATGTGGCTTGATGCGAGCATCAATAATAAGTGAACCTTTGCAACCCCAATGTTTGTATTCAATAAAGCTATTTACGCCATAAACATCATGCGAAGGGTTAGAACGAGTGTATGTAACCCAAAGGAAATTGTTTAATTTAGCCGCCGTAAATTC
>JBJXHA010000475.1:0-3487 GCA_046160275.1 Bacteroidia bacterium
AAATTTACCTTCGAGAATACAAATTCTTCATATCAAGATGAGACGGTTTCGCTTTGGGCTTTTTTGCCACTTGATTAGTAACTACTTCCGCCTCATTTTTGGGAGTATCTGCCACCCAAATTCCGCCTTTTGAGGCTAAAGTCGTCATACAGCCATCATCACTCATCAAACGAACGACAGGTTCATAAAAGCCAACTTCTGTGTAAGTGTAAGACATTTTTACCGAATCCCAAACATTCGCAGGGTTGCTTTTCATCGCAAACTGAACTTCGCCAGGGCGCGGCTCAAGCATGACATGGGCATTGGTGTAAATGTTAAACATCACTTTCCCATTCGTAGCGATTTGATTTTTATCCACTTGATACGTGCCAGCCAAACTCGAAATTTGCATATAAGCCTTTTTCACCAAAGAATCTTTTGTGCCATCTTCGTAGGTAATTACCAACTTAACATCATAATTTCCGTTCTGATTGTAAACGTGCATAGGACTTGCTTGCGAAGAAGACACAGAGCCATCTCCAAAATCCCACTTGTAGCGGCGCACACAGCCTGTAAGTTGCGCTTTAAAGGTGGTCATTAAAGGGGCGCAACTGGTAGTTCTGACATTTGCCGAAAAATCAATGCTATGCCCAACCCGTATAAAGTTCTCCGCTTTGAGCGTGTCTGTTCTTCCGAACTCATCTTGAGCAAGAAGCGTAATATCGTAAGTACCTGCTTCGGGGTAGCGAATTTCTGGAGGCTGTTTTCCTTCAAAATAGGCTGGCTCCCCGCCTTCAAAATGCCAAACAAAATATGCGGCATTCTTAGAAAAATTTACGACTTTTACCGCCTGATTGGGATTTGCCATACAAGACCGACTAACCCCAAAATTTGCACTTGGGCTAGGGCTTGTGATAACAGCACCTACATGGGAAGGAGTCGTATTGCGTTGTGCTTGTAATGGCTCAAGAGAAAGAACAACATAACTTACCGCAAATAGGTAATAAGTTAATGGTTTAAGAAATAACGATAGGTTCATACACTTATGATAGGTGTTATCGCGAAAATAAAATGAAATCGTAAGGTTTTTTTGATAATGATTAATTTTAATTAGAAACGTTATGCTGTAAATAAATGTTATTTAGTAATAATATTTATTTGTGATAAACTAAATCAATTTCAATGCCACATTTCAATTGCCTTATGTTTCATGATTTTATTTCGCTTTATAATACAATGCAAATGAAGGTTTAAAATATTACTTCTATAATATTTGATACAAATCTAACAAGTATTTTGAAGCGTGTCATGCTAGAAATTCCTTTAATTTTGCGTGATTTATCAAGGTTTGTGAAGTGAATTAGCGGAAGTTTAGCAGGAATATTACATGAATGTTGAGGGGAAAAAAATAAAACCACAAACTGAAAAATTTTTAGTAAGAAAAATGAAATTTACATTTTTAGGAACAGGCACTTCTCAAGGTGTACCTGTCATTGCTTGCCCTTGTGAGGTGTGCCAATCTTCTGATATAAAGGACAATCGTTTGCGAACATCGGGAATGTTAGAAGTGAAAGGGAAAACCATTGTGTTTGATACAGGCCCCGATTTTCGTCAACAAATGCTTCGCGCTCAAGTCAAAGTATTAGATGCCGTAGTATTTACACACGCGCACAAAGACCACATTGCGGGCTTAGATGATGTGCGAGCGTTTAATTTTTTGCTGAATCGGGACATGGACGTTTATGCAGATGAAAGAACCGAAAAGCAGTTAAAACAAGAGTTTGCGTATATTTTTGCGGAAAACAAATATCCTGGCGTGCCGGAAGTGCAATTACATAGAATCGAAAATGCTCCTTTTTATATAGGGGAAGCCAAGCTCATTCCAATGGAGGTAATGCACTACAAACTGCCTGTTTTGGGCTTTAGAATCAAAGATTTTGCCTACATTACCGATGCGAATTTTATTTCTGATGCTGTTATGGGGAAATTGCAAAATTTGGAAGTATTGGTTTTGAATGCTTTGCGAATAGAAGAACACATTTCTCATTTTAATTTGGCGCAAGCGATTGAAATTGTGCAAAAACTTCAACCGAAAAAGGCATATTTTACCCATATCAGTCATTTGATGGGAAAACATGAAGACGTGCAAAGCATCCTTCCGCCCAATATTGAGCTTGCCTATGATGGTTTAGTGCTAGAATTGGCAAGTTAGGGGAATAACCATAAATTTCTTGCGAAATTCCTGTGCCTTACAGCCTTTTCTACACAAAAATAGGCTTAGTTTTTGTCATTTACCAAAGATAAAGATGTGTTGTGGTGTTATTCCTTCGTTATTTTCTCCTTAGTTCTATTGAGTTCTTCTTTTCCTGCTACAACACGTCTTTTTCTTACTTTATCCTGTTGATTCCATTTTTCCTTATGAAGCCTCGTTTTATAAGATAATTTACTTTATTTTTTGCGTTATTACGAAATATCAGATAAACTATTCCTTAAAATTATTTACCTTTGTCACCGATTATTCAGATTTACATTTTGATTACTAATATCATTGTATATAACATCTGTCCATCAATTTATGAGACATATTTTTACTCCATTAATAAGTGCATCCCTTTGCCTTGCATTCCTTGTGAGTGCTTGCGAAAAGAAAACAAATGACGGAAAAATGCATTATCCTGAAACTTTTAGAGGTACGGTTTCTTCTAATTATTTTGGAACAACTGTTGCCGACCCTTATCGCTGGCTGGAACAAGAAAACGACCCCGAAGTGAAAAATTGGGTACTTGCGCAAAATGAAGCTACCCAAGGTTACTTAGGAAATATCGGTTTTCGGGATTCTATTTTTAATAGAATGAAGGAAATTTGGAATTACCCTAAATATTCTGTTCCAACAAAACATGGTGCGCATTTTTTTTATTATAAAAACGATGGCTTGCAAAACCAAAGCATTTTATACAAGCAAACAGGCTTGAATGGCAAAGCAGAGGTATTTCTTGACCCCAATAAGCTCTCAAAAGATGGCACTACCGCTATTTCGGGTATTTATTTTTCTAATGATAATAAATACATGACGTACAGCGTGTCAAAAGCAGGTTCAGATTGGAATGAATTTTATACGAAAGACGTAGAAACAGGCGAGCAACTGAAAGATGAATTAAAATGGATTAAATTTTCGGGAGCGGCTTGGTTTAAAAATGGCTTTTTTTATACGCGCTATCCTGAACCCAAAGGCGATGACGCGCTTTCAGGACAAAATACCGATTCTAAAATTTATTATCACGAACTTGGCAAACCTCAAGCAGAAGATAAGTTGATTTTTGAATATCCTAAAAATAAATTAGTGGGCTTGGGTGCGAGTACAACACATGACGAGAAACATCTGCTTATCTATTTATCAGAAGGGGCAACAGATAATTCGGCTTTATATTACAAAGACTTAACCAAAGATAATGCACCTGTTGTGCCTATTGTTGATAATTTTGATAATCTTTATAGTGTTATTGATGAT
>JBJXHA010000476.1:0-3593 GCA_046160275.1 Bacteroidia bacterium
ATTTCAAACCAACGTTTTAGCGTGTAAGTCGCTTTTTCGGCATTGTTAGTAAGGTCGGTTTCTTCATAATAAGTGGGTTCTACGTATAATTTTACCGTAGCATTATCTTTCACCGTTTGATTGTTCGTGGCAATTCCCCCACAAGACGCGCTCCCAATGTTCCATTGAATCCCAAAAAGTAAGCGGTTATCGTTGCTAGGGTCTGAATAATAGGTCCATTCTCCATCATCACAGGCTTCTTTGAGCAAGGAAATGCCGTTTGTGCTGCTTGATGCTAAGTCCACCGTTCCCGAAATGTTACAATCAGTCGCCCCGCTTTCCATTTCTACATATAAGTGAGAGGCAGCTCCCCCATTTCCATCAATGTAAAGGTAATATTTTTGCCCTAGGGTTAAACCTGTAAGGTTAAATTCACAATTTGCGGTGATACCATTGGAATAAACATTTCCTGCGATGCCAGTACCACCATTAGGCGAAACATAAGCTCCATTATTTAAGGATACATCATCGGGGCAACCACCCGCAGGAACAACAGAGGGAATTGTACTACAACTTGCAGGTGCTTGTAAAACAATGGCTTGCTGGTCAGAACTACCTGAAGCTGATGCCGCTTTCATTCCGCTAATGGTAATTTTTGCAGTGGTTCCCGATGCAAAAAAGTGTAGCCAAGCACTGTTATTATTCGCCCCATTCCAACTACAAGCGTCTGTCGTATTTCCCATGTATTCAGGGTCATTTTGCGAATAGCCATTATTATTCACACGAATAACTGCCGAGCCACCCATACAAGTAGAGCCTGAACAAAAGTTATTGTCCCCTGAACAAGTTGTGATGTTGGTAAGGCTAATTTTGTCCCCAAAAACCAAATCTATGCGTTGAAAAGAGATTTCAGAAGTTGTATTTTCGGCAATTTGCAACACCCAGTTTCCATTTGGGTCAAAGCCATTTGCAGCCGAAAAAGCATCTGTCGCAGTAGTACGATAATACCCAATGCTGTAAGGAAAATAACCCGATTGTACTGCATTTGTATATTCTGCTACCCGTTCCAAAGCTGCATCATCTCTCAATTTAATGTCCATCCACATAGAAGTGGCGGAAGTAGTAAAGCCTGAACCGCCACTCGATTCATCGCCAAACAACTGAATCGTGGGTCCTCCATTGGGCGCAATCAAGCGCGCCTTATAAGTAGTTAGATTTCCTTTGCAACTCGCACTTCCCATTCTAAGGTTTACCTGCTTCAAAACTGTGCCTGCACAATCTAAGGTTGAGGGCAAACCTGATACACTAATGGTACGGAAATTCACATATCCTCCGCTCGCACCGCCACTAATGTCATCACTACAAAGTGTTGTTGTTGTATTAGAAAAGGTTTGGTCTTGTGCATACATTTCTCCGCCTAATATTAATAAGCAAAAATAAAGGCAGATTTTGTAAGGTTTCCTTTTGGGGATTAGCCCGCAAGTTTGGTGAGCAAGTTGCCGAAGATAAGGTAATAAATAAAACATAAGCTAAGTTTAGATTGAAAGATGAATTTTGCAAAAAGTAAATCGTTTGGAAATTTTCACAAAAGAACACCTTCACTTTCAAACTGTACATTTATTTTATCTTACTTGCACTTAATTAATTTTTAAAAGAATTAATTAAGTCTTTTTTATGATGTTATAAGGCATTAGTAAAAACCAAAGTGAAGCGCGAGTAGTTTTCAGATTAGCTAAATTCATTCAGCAAATTGGCGTAAAATGCCTGAAATACTTCATCGGCATAGTAGAAATCACTTTTGTAGCGTGCGTTATCATAACTAGTTGGCGGAAGAAAAGGCTTGAAATTGTCACGGAACTTAGCCTTCACTGCATTGTGTTGTAGCACTATCTTATTGAGGTGAATTTTTTCGGCAGCAAGCGTAAGCGTTGCTTCTTCCCCATTGAGAAGTAGAAAGTTTTTGGGTTTGAGTTCTTTCCCAAATAAAGACAGCATTTTATTTCGATTCACTTGGGCATCTTTTATCGGCACGGGGAGGTTTTGTTTCAACGCCAAAGACACATACACCCAATAGAAAAAAGGATAAATGCAATTTTCGCCTGTCCATGTATAAACTTTAGTATTGCAAGTTAAGCTAAGTACAAAGCATTGTTTTGCCTCATCATAATCAATTGCCAAACTTTCGGGTAAAATTTCGGTTTCGATTTCCATAGCTAAAGGTTGCGCATCAAAAGTTGGGGCTTGCGTTTCAGGCAATGCTTGAGAGAGCAGTTTATCCCATTCCAAACTCAAGATAATAAAGGCAATCATAAAGAAAAAGATGCTCATATATTGGAAGATGTAAGTGAGATAAAAATATTGATATACGAAAGCAAGGTGAAATAAATTAAATTGTGTAAGGGCAAAAGAAAGCAAAACGACCACCGAAAGCAATACCGCCGCAATAAGGGTAAGCCTCGAAAAAATGGGATTTTGCGGAAAAAGTTGGCGAAAATATTGCGACATTCCTTTTCCTAAAAAATACACCGCAAACAAAGACAAGCCTGTATCTACCCACAATAAGGTCAACGAGCCTATCGGCACATTTTTCACCGAAACGCCATCTATCACAAACAAAAACATCATGGATAGCAGGAAGGTAATGATGACTTTTAGGGTGTTTTTGGGTTGTTTCAAACCTTCAAAGTAACCCAAATACGGAAGAAAAAGTAAAATAAAAAGGTTATTGCAAAGGGAAAGTACACGAAAAATTGAGCGAAGCACCTCGATGCTCCCAAAAACTAACGACAACAAATGCCCAAGCGAAGGAATAACCCAAGAAATGACAATTAAGGCGGCAAAAAACAGCGCGTCAACAAGCGATTGTTCCTTTTCTTTGTGTTTTTGCCAAAAAGAAAAAATCAACAAAAAGCATAGAATAGCCGTAGATAACACTATACTATGGTAAAATAATCGAATATAATGAAAACTTTCTGGATTCATACGATTAAACTTCTCTGCAATCAAGAGATAGGGGCGTTTTTCTCAACAACGTACACGAACTTTTTGCAAAGGTAGTTGTTTTTTGCAGACTTTTCAAGAGATGTCAAGCAAGATGTTTGTTGGGCTGATGGGTAATATTTTCTCCTTAAGTGTAGATAGTAACTTTAACTTTTACTTAACAATCGTTAGCAGCTTTCTAACAAAAAGCCCTATAAAATGCCTGTACCTTTGTTTTATCATGTTTTACCAATTAATTTATACAAGATGAAACACATTATTCTTCTATTTTCTTGCTTTTATTTTTTGTACTGTCCTGCTTTTTCACAAACTAATCCCTTGATTATCAATCAAAATATTAGTTTACCAAGCGATAGTTTAGAAACAAAACAATTCCTTTCCGCGCTCAATGGTTTTCTGCTTTTAGCCCAACGACCTGCGCAAGAAAACACCTGGATTGTCCCAAATGCAGATGAGGCAATGTATCTTTTGCTTGATGAGATGCAAGAAATTGAACAAAGCACTCGTTTTAAGGACAATTATTTTTATAAACCTTATCTCACAAACCTGACTCCTTTGCCCAACGGTGGGTATCAAGTGCAAATTTCCTATATAGGCATACAAGAAAATAAAGC
>JBJXHA010000477.1:0-10097 GCA_046160275.1 Bacteroidia bacterium
TTGTTGTAAAAATCAAGCGTCTAAAAAGTTCGGAACTCTTCGAAGAGTTCCGAACTTTTTACATAACTACTTCTAATAATCACTCCCTAACTTAGCCCAACAAATTCCCCATATTCTTTTCAATGTCCCGTATTGTAGGATTTTTTTCACTGCGCAACAACCAATACAATTCTATCATTTCCTCAAACACTAGTCCGCGCGCTTTGAGGGCTTTTACGGCTTTGTTTTTACCTGAATGAACGGAAGCCATTTTTCGTTCAAACAAACAATTCGCATCGAACACAATCCGTTGTTCTTCAATAGCTAAGGAAATATAAGTCGAATTAGCCGCATTTTCTAGCTTCGTTATCCATTCTTTTAACTTGTCCCATGGCATTCTTTTTCCCTCCACACTTGCGGCATATTCTTCCTCTGCACAATTTTTACACCAGCTTATATCCTGTTCACGTGGCATTTCCTGCCTTTTTTTCAAAGTTGCATTTTTTTCAGAAATAAACTCACGCAATAATTTTAAATAAAAACAAAGATAATCTGCGATTTGGTCGTGAAATAACCAATTTTTAAACGTATAATCTTGATACAACTTATCTGAATTTTCTTTATTTTTATGTTGTTCTAGCAACAATATATTTACCACCATGCTATAAGTTTGCCCTGCCAAACGCATATACATCACTTTATACATATCATTATAAATGCCCATATTTCCATTTTTGGCAGGAAAACTAATGCTCAAAATATCGTGTTGTTGCTGCCAACTTGCCTCATTTTGCTTAATTTTAGTTGCATATCTTTTCGAGCGAAAACAAGTTTTTTCCTCCACAATCACGCAAATTGCCGCTGCAATATCTTGCTCAAAAGTATCTTTGTAAACTAAGCTCAGTCCATTATCATAGACAAACTTCAAAAATTCATCTGTAATAAGGTTGGCAATAATGATGATTTTATGAGGTTCAAGCCCTTTTTCATTGACAAGATGCAAGGCAATTTTTAGCCCTGTGGGATCTAATAATTCCTGTTCGCTATCTACCTCTCCCCCAAATTCTTCGGTGTACATCACATCTTGCAACACAATATCACCCAACTGCTCATTATGAATAGCCGCGTAATAATCATGACAAACCGAAATAACCGACTTTACATGAGGAATCTGCGCCAATATCAGGCGAAAAGCATCAACTGCGTGTGCCGCATCATCATGAATAGACACACTAACGAGGTCATGTTTCATACAATAATTATGCTTTAGGAAGTCTTATACAAAAAGTAACATTTTGATTATCAGCTAGGTAAATTTGCGAATCTAAGAAAGACAAAAGCCGCCTTGCCATAAAAAGGGCAATTCCCCAACCTTTAGAGTTAATTTTCTTTTGAAATAAAATAGCGGCTACTTTCTCGGAAATAGGTTTGCCATTATTAGCAAAAGAAAGTAAATAATGTGCCTCTTTCTCCACACAAACAATTGAAATCGCAGTTGCATCGTGTTTGATGGCATTGTCCAAAATATCTTTGATAATTGTTTCAAACACTTCCTCATCTGTTTTAATACAAATATTTTCGGGAATATTGAGGTGGATTTGGCATTTTTCTTTATAATTAGGCAGAATTTGTTGAATAAAATCTTGCAGGAATAAGGTGTTTTTTTGCAAAAAAGCCTTTTCTTTTGTCAATTTTTCCAAACGCTGAAAACGCTCTGTAATAGTCTGCCCTTTTTCCACGATTTCGGGATTTTTATCCCTTAACACCATGTTTACGAGGTTGATATAAGGATTAATTTCATTTTTAATGCCATGCGCTAACGTAATGAAAAAGCTATGCGTCAACACTTGTTCATGTAATAACTCCGTTACATCGGTATTTTCCAAAATGTATTTTTCGCGCCTTGATAAAGTAATTTGCGTCAAACTTGTCTGAAAATGCCTATCTTGATAATTGGAATAATAATGCCCTTTTTTCTCTGCCTTACATTTCTCCAATGCCTTGCGAAAAGCCTGCGGGTTTAGGCTCAAATCGTATAAATCTTCCTCTAATCCCACCTCGCGTCCCAAACGTTTGGTATAATATTCGCGCAGTTGTGCGTTCATATATTCATAGCAAAGTTTACCATTGACTTCGTTTAACAAAGCCAAGCCATTGTGCGCATAATTCATAATTTCTTGCCCCTCCTCCGTTTCTGTTGTGTTCAAATCAATTGCAATAATCTGCTCACTATCAGGCAAGTAAGTCAAGCGTGTTTGATAATATTGTTCTTCTTTTTTGCTGGCATACTGCACATTTTTTCCGCCTGCTACCGCCTCCGCTATTTTCCCACGAAGCAAAGGTTCAGCAATTGTAGTAATGTCATAAATACTACTAATTTTTTTGCCATAGCGCGCCTCAATTTTTTTGTTATGCCACTCAACCTTACCTTCTGTATCCATCAAAATAATGCCATTTTCTGAATTATCTAGGGCGAGTTTGTACTTTTTTAGGCGACGATTTTCCCAAAAAATATAAATCGCCGACATCATCAACAGAAACGCCACAAATACATACATCGTTTGACGGGTTTCTTGCCGCTCTTTTTCTGCTTGCTCTACCAAATATTTCACAGCCACAGAAATTCCAATAAGATAATGTTGTGTTTTCCCCTCAATCTGCATATTGCAGTGCGTAATGTAAGCAAAGGTAGGGTCATCTTTGCGAAGTTGATAAGCAAAACGATGAATTATCCCTGCTTTCTTTTTTAATACGGTATCTTTTGCAGCCAATAAAATTTTCCGATACTCCAAGCTATCCGACAAATTCGCACTATCCCTTCTCCTTGTTTGCAAGGTGTTCCAAGCTCTATTTTGTTTCACTTCTTTCCATTCGAGCAAAGGTTGTAGCAATATCCCTCCCGGGTAAGTTCCCTCCAAATTCAAATTTCGATTTACTACCGCCTCCCCTGTTTCTAAATCATCAATAAAAACAAATAACTCTTGATAAGGGCGATTGTCGAGGTTATATTTTTCTAACCTTTTTCGCAAGGAATCTTTCCCAAAAGTGGTATTCAAATCCTTTTGAGAAGTAATTTCTTGCACAATTCTTTCAGAAAGAGCCTTTAATTTATTGGCAGATTTGCTAGTAAACACCGTAGTATCAAGCAAATAACTTCCTTTCCCCCAATCGCCTCCCGCAAATAAGGTATTGAAAGATAAAAAAGCCCACAAAAGCCATACAAATTTCTTCATGTTCTGAGATTTATTGCCATGATGCAAATGGAAACCAAAGGTAATAAATTTTGGGTAGGCTTTTTGTTCAGAAATCTAAAGTTAGGAAACAATGTTTAGTTTGAGCATTTAGGTTACAAGTCAATACGTAAAGTAAAGCGATGGGTAAAAAATAATCCCCTGATAATCAAAGTATTGTTTCATTTTTTGCATTTTTTTTTAAAAAAACATAAAAAATACTTGCGTATCTAAAAAAAAGGTAGTACTTTTGCACTGTTAAAAAAATACGGCGAGATGGCCGAGTGGCTAGGCAAGGCTCTGCAAAAGCTTCTACAGCGGTTCGAATCCGCTTTTCGCCTCAAAACAAAAAGAACACGGTATTATGCCGTGTTTTTTTTGTGCCAAAAATCTGCAAAATCCCCTCAATATTGTGATTGTCACACAAACAAAAAATAACCGCCATTCATCTCTACGACGAAAGGCGGTTGAGTCCCCTAATAATTTACATTTCAGTTATTTTTATAAGGATTTTCATCTAGTTATTTTGTAGAGTTGTTCAGTTGTTGCTTCCAAATGACATTACAAATATAAGGGACAAATTTCGCCGAATTTGATTTACCTACACGAGCGGGAAAAAAGTGCTGTAAACGGTTGTTTTTAGGGTGTGAAAGGGAAATTTCATAAAAAAAAATGGCGGCACTTCAAAGTTGAAGCCCGCCATTATTTGGAAATGGGTCCTGGTAAGCGCAACAAAATGAAGCCTAGTTCAAAGATGCCTTGCAGGTAAAATTACTAAAAGTGGTAGTTACTTGTAGTAAACAGTTGGAAAGTAAGTCGCTTTTATCAAAACACAAATGAAATACAAAGAGAATATCCACAAAGGTAGGAGTATTGCGCGAACCGTACGCAAGCGCTGTCCCAACCGTCATTTTCGTTGCGTGAATGTGCCAAATCACTGTATCAACAGCGAATGATGTTATAACATTATTTTTGTGTTTCCTTCTTAGTATCTGCAGGCTTACCCATCGGTCCTTTCACCTCCTCTCCCCTTGAATCTAAAGCAGGCAAACTATCTTCTACTTTTGTAGCAGCTGGCACAGGTAAATCCGCGGATTTGGGGGTCATTTCTGTATTTGAATTTGTGGGTGCAGGTGTTGGTACGGCTACAGGCTTGGGTGGTTGAGGCGTTGTGTACTGAACCCAAACATCAATACGATTTTTGCGGCAAATGCCACTTGCGTCAGATTCATTTGGATAAACGGGCAAAGCAGTATTATCGTAGAATGCACGTTGTTCGTAGGGTCTAATCATCAATAAATTGAGATAATCTTCTACCATTTTTACGCGTGCTTGCGCCAAACGATAAGCTGGACTTTTAGGGTCTTTATCCGAATGTGCTGCAATGGTAATGCGATAGGTCGGATAATTTACCAAAGTATCTGCTAATTTGTGTAATTTTACCACACTTTCTAGCGTCAAATCGGCTTTATTTGCATTAAAATACAAGTTTTTGGTTATCAATCCTTGCGAAAAAGCAGTAAACTGAAAACACATAAAAATCCATCCAAAGAAAAAAAAATTTTGCATAATATCTATTAAAATTTGAAAAAATGAAACACTTTTTACAATGAGGAAACTAAATTAGACATAATTCTGTTTTTTGCCAAGAAAAGCGTAATTTTGTCAATAATTTTTCCTTTTTTTGCAAAAGATTCATTCCAAAATAGTAGTACAGAAATTGTATCAATTACCAATAAAACCATAAAAATAACATGAAAAAGAAAGGGATTGTGTGTATGTTAGGGGCATTTTTTTGCCTTTGCCTCATGCGGTGCGATATTTACTCTACCACCCATTCCACAAATATTCGCTACCATTTTCCTGAAAAAACGCTTATTTCACAAATAGATGAAAATTGTTTGACAGAGGCTGGCGGAGAATCAATAAACAAAGGAAATAAACTAGAAAAGGCATTTTTGGCAGTATTAACAGAGGAGATTCCAGTAGAGAAACAAAAAAAGGTAGGGGATTCCCTGCATCAAGCAATCAGTAAAAATGGCAAATGGATAAAAGATGAAAGATATAAACGCGCAAATCGTATTTTTCAAAGAATGAAACCTTTTTTAGCGCAAAAAGAGCTTGCCTATCAAGTATTTGTGGTCGAAGCGAGTGAAATGAATGCTTATACCATTCCAGGCGGTAGAATTTATCTCACTTCTGGGCTATTTTCTCACCTACAATCCGATGATGAACTTGCCTTAGTGTTAGGGCATGAGTTGGGACATAACGAAAATCAACATACTTTGCGTTTTTTGCAAAGGCAGCAACTAGCAGAGAAGTTTTTTTCTCAAGAAAATGCGCAACTTGCCGCAAATGTATTTTCGGTCATCGCAAGCCCTTATCAACAGCCACAAGAATTGGAAGCAGACCGCGCAGCCTTGTATTTGGTGTATGCAAGTGGTTATTCGCCTGAAAAGGCATTAACTTTTTTTGAAAGAGTGAAAGAAGAAAAACAGGTTAGCACAATTGAACGGTTTACCTCTTCACATCCATTTGTAAATGAGCGAATTGCGTGTATGGAAATGTATTTAGAGCAAGCCAAAACCCTAAAATAGTTAAAACCCTTGCACTTTGGTTTTCGTATAAAGGATATTTTTAACCGAAAATTTAAAACAAAAAAATTATGTCAAGATATATCAATCCTTACACAGATTTTGGCTTCAAAAAACTATTTGGGGAAGAGGGAAATAGTGATTTATTAATCGATTTTTTGAATCAACTCCTGCCAAAACATCACCAAATAAAAGATTTGACATTTCAGAATGTAGAAAATTTACCTGATACAGCAGCAGAAAGAAAAGCTTTTTTTGATATTCACTGTACGGCACATAGTGGTGAGCATTTTATTGTAGAAATGCAAAAAGCAAAAGTGAAATATTTCAAGGATAGGGCTTTATTTTATACCACTTTTCCCATTCGTGACCAAGCAAAATCGGGAGCAGATTGGGGATTTCAGCTAAGTGCCATTTATTTTGTGGCTATTTTGGATTTTTTTTATGATGAAAATGAAGAACGCGCCAAATTTTACAGAGATGTGCAGTTAAAAGACCAAGACTGTGAGGTATTCTACGATAAGTTACATTTCAAATTTTTGCAGATGCCTGCTTTTAAAAAAGAGGAAAAAGACTTGGTAACAAAATTTGATAAATGGGCTTATTTTCTGAAACATCTAAGTAATTTTGAAAAAATTCCTCAGATTCTCAATGAACCTATTTTTGAAAAAGCATTTCAAGCCTCCGAAGTAGCCAATTTTTCGATAAAACAACGTGATGAATACGAAAAAAGCCGCCTTAGTTATTTTGAGGTAAAAGCAGTATTCGATACAGCAATGGAAGAAGGGTGGCAAGAGGGTCGAAAAGAAGGTATTAAAGAAGGTATTAAAGAAGGTCTAGAGAAGGGTATCAGAAAGGGATTAATAGAAGCGGCAACTTCCATGAAGAAAGATGGAGCATCTATTGATTTTATTGTAAAGCATACAGGTTTATCAAAAGAAGAAATTGAAAATTTATAAATAAGTTATCGCTAATAGCTAAAACTAACTTATTTATAATCAACATATTAACGATTACAAATAATATAAACCAAATTTTAACAGTTATTCAAAAACAATTCATTGATAGTTAAATTATCTATTTCGTTTTACCTTAATTAAGAATATGGCACAACAAAAATTTCAGGATTCTCACTTGGCAGACGAGTTTTCGCAGCATAATTTTCGTTTCGACGACATGGAACGAATGCAGGAAATTGAGCAAGAAATGGCAAAAAGTGAGAGCGGAAAACTTTCGCTTGCGGGGTTAATGGCAATTGCCGCTGCCGCAGGGTTAATTGTAGCAGGCGGTTTAAATAGCTTGATTGGGTCAGGCTTGTTATCTTTTTTGGAGGGAACGCTAATGGTAATAGGCTCAGGTGCAGCCCTTTATGGTTTAGGGAAAATGGTAAAAATGGTAACAAGTAAAAATTTAGATCTACCTGCTTTAAACGTTTTAAGAAAAACCGTAACTGCAAATGTTGGGCAGAAAACCAAACAAGAGGCTTATAATAAAAACAACCTAAATCAGCAGGCAAACAGAGGCAATTACAATCCTGCCCAAGAACGCACTTCTAACTGGAAACGTTCTCGCAGAAATCGCGTATTTTCGGGAGTCGCTGGCGGTTTAGCTGAATATATGGGCGTTTCTCCTGCTTTGGTACGTGCTTTTTTTGTTATTGCACTTTTCACCTTACCTTTCACCTTCTTCGTTTACATTATCCTATCTATGGTATTGCCCAAAAATTACGATGATTGGCGCAACCGTTATTCAGATAAATAAGCCTAAGGTTTTGTTAAAAATAACCTATTTCACATAAAACGTTCATTTTTTAGCAAGGGACACATATCTCTCGTTAAAAAATGAGCGTTTTCCTTACTATAATTCCCTGCACTTGCCTACCTTTGCAGCAGCATTTTCGTTATCTCAATCCATACTTAATACTGCACCTCAAAATATGAAACATTTTTTTTGTTGGACATTTCTTAGTCTTGCTTTTTCGCTTGTTTCGGCGCAAGCCCTGCAAATTTTACCCAATATTTCTGTCATAGAAAATGGGAATACGCTTATTACGCCTTTTGCGGGAGGTTTGCACGCCCCTCAATTTTCGCCCATTGATTTTAACAACGACGGCAAACAAGACCTTTTTGCATTTGATAGAGCTTGTAGTTGTGTGAAAACTTACCTAAATACCGCGACAATGCCGAATAGCATTCATTATGAATTTGCTCCGCAATATGTTCAAGCCTTCCCTAAATTACAAGATTGGGCTTTGCTACGCGATTATAACTGTGATGGGAAAATGGACATTTTTACGGCTAAGTCTGATTCTATTGTGGTTTATACCAATACTTCGACTAATGGAAATTTAAGTTTTAGTGCAATGAACAGTATTTTAATGGCAAATAATGCCTATATTTTTGTTGCAACTTCCGATATTCCTGCCATAGATGACATTGATAATGATGGAGATATGGACATATTAGCCTTCGAATCGCAGGGTTTTTATGTGCAGTATTATAAGAATTTATCCAAAGAAAATTACAATGATTGTCAACATTTAGAATTTATGATTGATACGCATTGTTGGGGAAAATTTAAAGAAGATGGCTTAAACAACGACATTAGCTTAAATCAAAATTGCCCGGGAAATATCGTTTCTCCTATTTCGACTGGAATAGAAAAGTCAAGACACTCAGGTTCAACGCTTTGTACTTATGACCAAGATGGAAATGGCAGCAAAGAACTACTTGTGGGCGACATTTCTTTTAATAATGTTGTTTATCTGAATAATGCAGGAACGCCCACAAATGCTTTGATAGATTCGCAAGATTTTTACTTTCCAAGTTATGATGTGGCGGCAAATATTTATTTGTTCCCTGCTGCCTATATTTTTGATGCCGACAACGATAATCAGGAGGATTTAATTGTTACGCCTAGCAATGTAGTTACCTCATTGAACACCAATCAACTTTGGTTTTACAAAAATAATGGTTCAAATAACAACCACGATTTTTATAAAACCAGCTCGAACTTCTTGCAAAGTGACATGATTGATTGTGGTTCAGCAAGTCGCCCTGTCTTTTTTGATTATAACAGCGATGGGAAACTGGATATTGTTGTGGGAAATGATTATTACAAATTAACTTCTTCCACAGGTTTTTCAGATTTAACGGTATATGAAAATATTGGTACAAACCAACAAGCTCAATATCAATTAGTTACAAGACAGTATTTAGGCGCAAACACCCTTTTTACCAATCCCATTTTAATTGGATTTCACCCTACTTTTGGCGATTTAGATGGTGATGGTGATAGCGATTTGGTCATTGGGGAATCGCAAGGCAAATTATATGTATTTGAAAACATTGCCGCCCCAAATGCACCCGCGCAATTCGATTTGCTGTATTCTGAGTACAAAAATATTGACGTGGGCGCGATGGCGATGCCGCAGCTTTTCGACCTTGATAACGATGGCTTGCTGGATTTGCTTATTGGCGAACAAACGGGCATTATTAATTACTATCGCAACATCGGTACCGCTACGAATGCAGATTTTGCGCCTATTGCTACCACAGAAATCTTAGGCGGCATAGACGTAAATCTTGTGTGCTGCTTGGGTTATAGCCAACCTTTTTTCTATCGCAATGCCAACAACCAAACCGAATTATTACTCGGAACGGAATATGGCGAGGTCTGGCATTACACCAACATTGACAACAATTTAACAGGCAATTTCACCCAAATGAGCAATCATTTTGGCGAGCTTCATGCAGGGTATCGCGCCAGCATTTGCGCTGCCGATATTAACAATGACGGCTTTATGGACTACGCGCTAGGTAATATGTTAGGCGGGGTAGAATTGTTCACCGCAAATCAAAATGTGGCGATAGCCTCTCCCCTACTCCAAGCCCCTTTAAATTGGCAATTATCCCCCAACCCTTCACAATCAAGCGAAGGTAAAATCATTATTTTGGAAACTTTAAAAGAGAATATAGTTTTTGAGGTTTTTAGTATAGAAGGAAAAAAACTTCATAGCCAAACCATTAAAAAAGAACAGCATGAAATCAGCCTTCCTTTCTTAACTTCTGGTATTTATTTCGTGAAATTAAGTAATGAAAAGGGAGATTTAGGGGTGAAAAAATGGGTGGTAGGGCTGTAAAGGCGTTTCTCCATAAAGGAGGGTTTATTAAAATCAATTAAATAAACGCACCTTTGTAGCGGCTGCTTCAGCTGCCGCAGCAGTGCAAAAACGAAGTTTTTGCCAATGGAGGGCAGCTAAAGCAGCCCGTACAACAGGCATTTTAAGTGCAAT
>JBJXHA010000478.1:0-4144 GCA_046160275.1 Bacteroidia bacterium
TTATATGCACATAATAATCCCCTCCCAAAGATTCCCAAAGAAATTATAAAACGTCATAAGTTTCTTCCCACCCTCACTTCCTACCTCACCGACCTCGAACTTGGTAAATCCCCCAACAGCGAAGTAAAAACCATTCTCATCGGCAATGGCTCAGTGGGGAAAACTCAGGTAGCAAATCGCTTAGAAAAAGGTAAGGCTTATGTATTTGAGGAAAAGCACGCTTCCACACACGCCATAGGTTTACACAAGAAAAACCTAAAATGCGCCTTTTTAGAAAATGGTTTAGACCTAAACATTTGGGATTTCGGCGGACAGGATATGTATCATGCTACACATCATTTATTTATGCAGACGAGAGCCTTGTTTATTTTGGTTTGGGACGCGGAAAATGAGGTGGAAGGCTCGCAACACGAATATAAAGGTGTGAAATATGATAATTTTCCACTTCGCTATTGGTTGGAATATGCCAACTATTTTGGGAAGGAAAGCCCTGTTTTAGTGGTGCGCAATAAAGCGGATATTCATGGGAAGGCGTTTGAAATGCCAAAAGGTTTGAAAGAAAGTTATCAAACAGAATATCCAAATATTGTAGGTTTTGTGGAAGTGAGCGCGAAAACGGGTGAGAATTTTTATGGCTTAGAAAAGCAAATTCAAAAAGCCTTTGAAGAAAATGAAAACTTGCGCAATGAATTGATAAATAAGCAATTACCTACGGCTTGGGTGCGTATGCGCAATAAAATACGAGAGGAGCAGCAAAAAGAGGGCGGTTTGCAGCAGATTTCTAAAGAAACCTTTAAAGAATGGTGCAAAGAGGAATTAATTCCCGATTCTGCGCCGACTTTGTTAGATTTTTTCCATCAAACGGGTGTATTTTTTTACGATGAAACGCATTTTTCTGGACAAATCATTCTTGACCAAAGTTGGGCGATTAGCGCTGTTTATAAGGTGCTGGATAAAGACGCAGCCTATTTTGGTTATTTGCAGGAGCAGCAAGGAAAATTGAATTATGGGGATATTTGCGAGATTTGGCAGGAATATTCAGATGCACAACGTGAATTGTTTTTAGGCTTTATGCTTTCTTGCGAATTGTGTTTTGAAACTACGAAAAATAAAGAATACAATACTCCTTTGAAAGACAGGACTTTTATCGTGCCACAACTTTTGAATAAGGAAATTAATTTTTCGCTCAAAAACGCTCTTCATTCTTTTGCTTTAACTGAAAAAGAAACGAAAAAATTTGCTTTTCTTCCCACAAGTTTGATGCAACGTTTTATTATCAAAGCACATTCTTTGGCGAAAATCGAAGATATTTGGCAAAAAGGAATTTTATTGTGTTATGAAGGTAAGTTTGCTTTGGTAGAAGCATTTTATGGGCGTGAGCCTTATTTGCAAATTCAATATAATCCAGCAGCGAAAACTAAGTTAGTCCCAACTATTTGGGCGGAATTTGACAAATTGGAAGGGAAAGAAAATGCAAAATTGCATCAAGAAAGGAATATTTTCGAAAATGTATATTTTGAAGGGTTAGATACGTTGATTTCTCCAAATCAAAAATATTCCAAAAAGGAAATACAAAGGTTAATTTCGGGTGGCAAAATATCAGAAGCAATTCAAGCCTTATTACTTCATTTTGAAGGAGATGCAGCAAAAGAAAACCTTGTCATTCATCAATCGCAGCGTTTTTCTCAGATTGAAACAAAAAGGTACAAAGGGACTATTGCAGAAAGCGAGTATTCATTAGAAAGCAGTAAAATTGTTGATGCCTTGCTTCATATTTTGTAATTTATCCTTAAAATAGGAGAGGAGTTCGAAACTTTTAAAAAGCTCCGAACTCCTCTTCTATTTTCTACTCCCTACGCGCCAATCAACACACCTGAACGCTTGATTTTCTTTTCAAAATCTTCGCGGAAGCGGATGATGGTATTTCTTACGGGCCAAGCTGCGGCATCGGCTAGTGCGCAAACGGTACGTCCTTCCATGGTATCGCACAATTCAAGCAACAAATCCAAATCCTTCATTTCGCCTTGACCTGCATCTATTTTTTTCAATACTTTTACAAACCAACCTGTTCCTTCGCGGCAAGGTGTACATTGTCCGCAAGACTCATGGTCATAAAACTTAGAGATACGAATCAAGAACTTCACGATGTCGGTATCTTCATCTAAAATGCACATTCCTGCTGTACCCACAAAAGTACCTGCTGTTCTCAGAGAATCTGCATCCATTGTAAGCCCTTCGAGTTGGTCGGCGCGCAAAATTGGCACAGAAGAACCACCAGGAACCACTGCTTTCAATTTTTTGCCATTTCTCATACCACCTGCTACCTTATAAATAAGGTCAGTAAGCAACATTCCCGAAGGATACTCATACACACCTGGACGATTGACATGACCAGAAATGCCATACAAGAAAGGACCAGGATGCGTTTTTGCCCCAATCGAACTCCACCAAGTTGCACCATGCTTAATCACAAGCGGAACGTGCGCCAATGTTTCGATGTTGTTAATGGTAGTAGGTTTTCCCCACAAACCATATTGCGCTGGGAAAGGAGGTTTTGAGCGTGGATAAGGGCGTTTCCCCTCCAATGATTCCATCAAAGAAGTTTCTTCACCACAGATATACGCGCCCGCTCCCTTATGTACAAATACGTGAATGTTTCTGCCTGAACCCATAATGTTGTTCCCTGCATAGCCTTTTTCATAGGCTTGGTCAATGGCACGTTGCAACATATCAATCCAATCGGCATACTCTCCTCGAATATACACATAAGCGGCTTCCATTTCCATCGCATAACAAGCAATCAAAGCACCCTCTATAAATAGGTGTGGATTGTACTCAAAAATGCGGCGGTCTTTGATAGTACCGGGTTCCGACTCGTCGCCATTGCAGGCTAAGTATCGAGGAACACCGTCTTTCTTCGGAGGCATAAAAGACCATTTTAGCCCAGCATTGAAGCCAGCACCTCCTCGTCCACGAATATTCGCAGCTTTCACTTCGTCAATTACTTGCTTTTGTGACCATTTGCCCGAAAGCAAGACATCTCTCAAAGCTAGGTAGCCACCATTTGCTTCGTAAACGTCTATATTGTGTAATCCCGCGATGTCGGGTAGCACTACTTTTTTGTATTCTCTCCAGTTTTCCATTGGATAAAATAGTTTGGCGCAAAGATAGTATTTTTATTTATATGAAAAACTGTGGTTGGGTTATTTTTGAGAAATTTATTTGAAAATCTTTCAAACTAATGTTATTTTTCTGCTTGTTTTATATTAGATTAGTTGTTATATTTGTAGGACATTTATACAAAATAAATAATACCATCTCGTATTATCTCGACTTTATATTTTTATTGGGGAAAAAATTCTCTTTTCATTTAGTTCATTGTTAAGTAATTAACTGCTATGTGTGTTTTAAAAAAATTATGCTCGCTATGGGCAACGTATGTGATTTTCATGCTGTTATGTTCTCATAGTTATGCTCAAATGCAAGGTGATGTAGGATTACAACTGGAGCCAGAAAATTGCTCAGGGTTTCCTGTAATCACGGGTTTTGTGTCAAGATCGCCTGCCGCAAACTCAAGTATCGCCTTAGATGACTTGCTTGTGGAGATAGATGATGAATCTACGGCGAAGCAAAGAATCTCCGAAATTCAGAAAAAATTGAAGGGTGAACCCGGAACTTTGGTAAGATTAGGGCTAAAATCAGGTAAAAAGGCTTATATTGTTACATTGGTTAGACAAGATTTATCAAAGCCTGATGCTCCTGTTAAGCCAATTATTACGATTAATGGTAAACCTTACGAACCCGAAGCAATCTCTAATAGTGTGGCTGGAGTAGCAGGTTCTCGCGGACCTATGGCTGATATTCCGCACCGTAAACCGATTGGAGATGTTACAATGGCGTGCATTTCCTTACAAACTGTTTTGGCTGAGGTTTCGATGGGATTTAAACATTTGAAAAAAGGGGAAGTGGAAACCAACCATAAATGGAATTCCAGTGTAAGAATGATGCCTGAAAAAGAGGCTTTTATTTTAGTGAACGAGAAAGGAATTTTGCAGTGGGAAACACTTTTGTTTGAAACGCAAAGCAAACAAGAGGCGGAATCTGCATTTACTGCTTACCAAGTAGAACTAGGGGAGTGTAACAA
>JBJXHA010000479.1:0-5929 GCA_046160275.1 Bacteroidia bacterium
TGAAAAACCTTGAGCCCTTGCTGCTATTAAACCCAGGTACGCTGTTTTTATCACCGAAAATCCGCTATGATTCAAATTGTGGTAATTCGGCTTTTGGTTTTTACTCCCCTTAACTTAATGGGGTTGAACCCGTGTTACCAGTAGGTGTTCTTCGTTCGTATCCGCTTTCAACCATTTTTTATTATGTCTTTGAGTTCGTCAATTGTCAATGGTGGATTTTGTTTATGCAACATTGAATGGCAGTTTGGGCAAACAGGTCGTAAGTCCTGAATTGGATTTACTTTATATTCTTGTTTGATTGTCGCCACCTGTGTCAAATGATGAACGTGAATAAATTTGTAACCTAAACTGCCATAAAATTTTTCAAAGTTGAAGTCGCAAACCGAACAAGAGTAACCATAATGTTTTAAGCATTCCTTTCTTGCATAAATATTTCGTTCGTATCGGGTCTGCGTAACTTGTGTTGCTGAACCTTCAACATATGTTATTGTCGTGTCAGTTGTTTCTGAAAATGGGCTGTAACGAATGTTCTGTGTTCTTAAAAACTCAAACCATTCTTCTTCAAGTTCGTCAACTGCTTCAGGTCTTATTGAAATTCCTGAAGATTGTGGTGTCCAAGTTTGCTTTGATAAATTTCCTTTGTCGAGATTGTCAACTGTTAGAATTGGTTCTTTTTCGGGATTTAATAAAGTGTCGAATTCAATTAATACTCTCGGAACGTCTTTGTCTTCACCGCTCCAATGTTGTGAAAGAAAAGGTTCTGAAACAACTTTTCCGGATGCGAAAATTCCTCTTGGTGTCGAACCAACTCTTGCTAAAAATGCTCTGTCGCCTGGTCGAATACTTTTATGGCTTCGGCAACTCCACATTAAAGTTACCTTACCTGTGTTTTTAAGTTCTTCAATGTTTTTTTCAATGTATGGTTCATTGTTTGGGTCTGTCCATTGGCTCCATTTGTTAGGGTTCCAAACAAAGAGATAAGAATTTTGAAATGAAATTGGTTTTATGTTTTCTGTCAACCCACATTCTTCCAATGCTTCTTTTAATTCTGGTTTGAGCTGATAAATAAAAAATGTCCCTTTGTAGTAACCCGTAAAAAAGAAGTCCCAAAGTTTTCTTGTTCCGTCTTCACGCTCTGTTTGTTTAATGTCGTGTTTTTTAAGGATGCGTTTTCCAAGTCCAACAATTTTTCCTACAACACCGTTTTTGTCTGACCAGCCGATAATTCTTGCAAGGTCTGTCGCTGATGCTTCTTGTTTGTCGAGTGAATATAAAGTTTGAAAAATGAGAAGGTCGTCAGGTTGCACAAGGTCTTTGTCTTGCAGAATTTCTACAAAGAGTTCCTTACTGATATTTGGTGTCGTTGTCGTCATTTACACTTACTGGTAACGTTTTGGGGCTTTGCGATGGTGGGGACTTCAAGGCACAAATGTTCAATTTAGCACAAATGTTTATTAGAATTCCGAATGTTCAATTCAGCACCGAAGCCCCACTATTGCAAAACCCCTGTTACCTGCTGGGCTTTTATGTTAAGTTAAGTTTCTTTGTTTATTCCATTGTTAAATTATAGCCTTCGTTATTTGAGTTAATCTCATATTTTAATTTTCTACCGATACTTACCACGCCTAAATAACCTGTAAAATTATTATCATTATCATATTCAAATTGTTGAGCATAATTAATGGCTTCTTCAAATGTTCTGTGTTTTACACCAATATGTTCATCGACAATTAATTCAAAACATAAAAATGCAGATAAGGGAAGACCATTTAATACAGTGTCATTTGTTACAGTAAACGATTTATTGTTTTCTTCAACTGCTTTTTTGTAAATACTGCTAATATTATTTGTCATAACTACAAAAGGCGATGAAAGTGTTTGCAAATCCGTGTCATAAAATAAATAGGCTGATGCCCCCTGATTATGTTCAACTAATGTTTCATATTGTACTAAATCTAATGAGGTTGAATTGTGTATTTTCTTTGCTTGAAAAACAATAGTCTTGAAAGTTTTAGGGAAATCTGGTAAGTCAATAGCGATTGTTATTGCCAAATCCGCACCTGTTTGCTTTTCCAGTTTTCCACCTTTCGACAAATCAAAGTAAAAAAAATCAATAGTTTTTTTCTCACTATAAATACTTAATGAGGTTTGTTCAAATATTGGTTTGATTAGTTCAATAGCTCCACCAATTTCCGAAATTAAATGTCCAGTTAATCTTTCTTCATTGCTTCTTTGAGGAATAAATCTCGATGAAAATCTTATTTCTGCTCTAATCAAGGATTTGAAAAAGAGGTCAATAATTTCGTTTTCACAAACTTTTTCTTCCAATATTTTTCTAATTAACTGTCTGTGATGATTATCTCGATGTCTATGATGGAAATCGCATTCTCCAAAAATTAATCTGTCAATTCTGTACGGATGTTTTTTAACCCAATTATTATAACCTAATGTTTGTTTCAACATTAAGAAAAAATCATCTTTGAAATTATTTATCATCATTATTTACTGTTTTTTTTGGTTAGTGTTGTCGGTCTTGTAGCCTTGCAGGTAACGGTTTGCGTGTTGCCGCAGTTGGCGATTTCGGAGCACTTCACTGTCAATTTACGCAAAAGTTTGATAATAGCACTCAGCTTTAATTTTGCATGTCACCGCCAATTGAGGCAACACGCTGTTAGCGGTTCGTGCTTCACTCGTCCGTGTTATTTGCTCCAAATTATTGTAATGTCATTGTCAAGCTGATTACAAACCACAATGTCACCTTTTCCGTCTCCGTTTAAGTGGGCAATTGCAACGCCTTTGGGATGATTACCAACAGTAATTTCCTTGCTTGAAGAAACACTTCCATTTCTATTCATTAAGAAAAGATAAATTTTATTGCTGCCATTGTCTGGGCAAACAATGTCATTAACGCCATCACCATTTATATCACCTATTGCAATTCGATTGGGAATTTTCCCCGCTTCGTAGGGTGAGCCCTTCATGGTTGTAAATTTTCCTGTTCCATCACCAAGTAAAACAGTCAACCCGTTTTTGCCTTTACCTCCTGCCATGCTGCTCGGAGAATTTATAATAGCAAGGTCAGGTTTTCCGTCAGCATTTACATCACCGATTGCGAGACCGAAAGGACTGTCTCCAGCCCCGAAAGGAGAGCCAGTCGCTTCATTAAATCCGCCTTTGCCGTCAGCAAGAAGAATAGTAACATTGTTACCGTATGAGTTTGTTGTCACTATGTCCGCAATGCCGTCACCATTTAAGTCAGCGGCACGCAACCGTTGGTACGGACTCTTGCCAACTTTAATAAACTTCCGTTGCTTTGCAAAAGAAGTTGTGCTGTTGCCAAAAAGAATTTCAACCTGGTCGTTACCCCAACTATCGGTGACCAAGTCAAGCCAACCATCACTATTAAAATCCCCTGTTGCGATGCCGTGAACATGTGGTATTCCTTCTGTCAGGAAAGGTGAATTTTTTGCTGGTGTGAAATTTCCTTTTCCGTCTCCAAGCAAAACGGTTAAATATTTTCTATCATGATTGGCAATTGCCAAATCAGGACTTCCGTCTTTATTAAAATCTGCAATGCAAATATCGTTTGGTATTGAACCCGCAAAAAACGGGGAGTTGTCTGATGGTTTAAAACCGCCCTTACCATTGCCAAGAAGAATGATAACACTGCTGTCTGTTTCGCTTGTAATAACGAGGTCAGGAAATTTGTCGTTATTAAAATCCGCTATTTCAACACTACCGGGAGAATTGCCGACCTTGATTCTTGTTGTATCAGATGAAGCAACAATGTTTTCTGAAGAAGAATTATTTGTTTGTCCGCAACCGCTGAATAAAATAGTGAAAGCAGAAAGGGTCAATGAAAGTATATTTATCATTTGCGTAGTTTATTTTTGTTTTTAAATATGAGCCAATCAACGCTGAGTGTGTCTGATGCGGATAATAAAATTGTCAGGCAACAAATTAATAGTATAAAAGGCGTCCTTCCATTTTGCAGCAATTCCCCATTTCCAACAACAAATGTTGCTACTGCCATGTCAATAATGAGAAAAATACAGGCAGGTCTTTTTAGAAAACCGATAATAAGAAAAGCACCCCCGAAAAATTCCGATGCCTTGCATAGCCATACACTCAATAGAGGGAACGGAATATTTTCAGTCCGCAAGGTGTCGGCAAAGCTCTGCATGCTGGTTGGATTCCAGATTGATAAGCCATGATAAATAAAAATTATCCCGACCCAAACCCTAAGTAAAAGGATGGCGTTGCTCCAAATTGCCTGTTGTTCTAAGAGTAGTGTTTTCATTTTTGTTCCTTTGTCTACGGTTCGTAATTGTCAAGATTCACTGTTGTCATAGCATGACCGCTAACGTTTTGGGGCTTTGCGAAGTGGCGGATTTAGAAGTACAAATGTTTCATTTAGTACAAATGTTAATTAGAATTACTACTGTTCAATTCCGCACTGAACCCGCCATTTTGCAAAACCCCTGTTAGTGGCTGGGCTTCTTTGTTCAGCAGTATTTTCTTCAATTCCGTTACTAATTTTTCGCTTCTGTATTTGTCAAATTCAGAAATGTTTTTCCATTCCAATGTTAGGTCTTGTTTAATATAGTTTTTGAGTTTGTAATCCGAAACTTTGTCTATTGTTGTTAATTCTTCGGCTATCCAAATTTCTGGGTCTTTTGCTCTTTTGCTATTGTTTTCGTCTCCTTGTAATAGTTGAAGATTGTATAAGTAATTGGCTTTCAATAAATAATTTTGGTCAATTAATTCATTCTTTTCATTAAACTTTGATTTCGGGTAAATATGATCAATATGGAATGTTGAATTTTTATAGTCCAAATGAGGATATAATATTTGTAAAATTGGCAAAATTGCAGGTGAACCGTATTGTAAGTCAACCATTCTTTCAATGTCGTCCTCTGAAAGAGATAATGGGTGAAGTTGATTGTTAGACAACTCTAAATTTACTCCTTTGAATGAATTGTTTGCCCTTATTGCTTTTACAACTATTTCAAGTTTGTTGTCTAATGAAGTTGTGAAGTAACTTTTAATCTGAGCTAATCTTACAAATTTCAGCATTTCAATTTTGTCCTCTGCTAAAATGTGTTTGTATTTGAAAAGGTAAAATGCGATTGCAGAAATAATGTAAGCAGAAGTTAGTCTGTTGCGATAACCAAATTCTTTCAACAAGTTAATTGCCGAATAGATTTGATTAGTTATTTCTTCCCAATTATCCTCTATTTTATGAATGTTAGTTTTACTGAAATTTTTGAGTGCAAAAATATGTTGGCTTTCGGTTAGCATTAAGCAAGTTTTCAAAACCTGGTCTCTTCCCATTCCTCCAAAACCTTGTTCGCTCAATGAGTCAACAAGTTTGTTCATTAAATCTCTAATGTCAGACGAAAAATTGGCAGTCAAAATTGACATCAATAAATCGGAATATGATAATTGAGTTCCGCCACTATTAACACGAATGAATATTTTGAGAACTTTATCCAAACTCTTTTCATTTTCTTCAAAGTATGAAATTTGCTTTTGAATACAAAAAACCTCTTTTAACTTTTCTAGATTTTCTGCTTCAATTTCTGTTAAGTTATTGTCTCTAACATATGAGATAACACTTCCCATTTCTAATATGTCGCCAACTTTAAACCAAAATTTATCTTCTGTGTTTGTTGTTTCGTCATATTTCAAGAATTGAAAATCAAAATTATCCTCTGGATTATCAAATTCAGGTTTATGTTTCAAGTTTAGAAATAACTTCTTTTCTTCATATGCGTTTGGGTTGTCAACCCAACCTTTTTTACGCCTTAAAGTTCTACTTCCTTTTAGTCCAACATATAATGAAGTAAGGCGTTGTTCATTCCCATTAAGTTAAGGCGTCATTGCCCTATAGAAACAAAACAAAAGGAGGACATTGTGAAAAATTCCG
>JBJXHA010000480.1:0-25360 GCA_046160275.1 Bacteroidia bacterium
CGTTCACGATTAGGAAAAGAACTGTATGAAGCCTATCCTGCCAATGTAAGTTTCAAAAATGGCTTGGCGGTTTCTTATGCTAAGTTAGGGGTATTTTGTAGAGATAACCTCAAAGAAAAGGACAAAGCAAGAGCCTATTTTCAGCAAGCGGAGGGGCTTTGGCAAGCATTAGTGGCGGATGCGCCTTTGTATGTGGAGTTTCGGAATAATTTGGAGTGGGTTCAAAATGTTTTGAAGGGGCTGTAAAGTTTGGGCGGGTTTTAAAAACCCGCCCAAACTAAAACAAATATCCTACTGTACCTGCAAGGTACTTTGGGGGTATTTTATGGTCTTTCCAAGTTTTAAAAACTTGGAAAGACTATAAAATACTTTGCAATGAAATGTCATTTTTTTCCTGAAAATGACATTTCTTACACCCACTACTTATCAGAAATGACATTTTTCGTGCCTCAAAATGTCATTTCATGTTACTCATTTTTTAGCGTGGGACTGAAGTCCCACGCTAAAAAATCAACAATTTTTCATTCACAAACCATTCTCCACAAGATGCAAACCAGCAAAAACATTTCCCTCCAAAAGTTCAAAAACACGCAATTCCATGAAGTTCAAGACCTTGTGGCAATAGAAGAACCTTTGGAAATTCGGCTAAGTCATTGGCAAGGCGAGCAGTTGATAACGCAAAGCGTTTCGATTACGATGCGCACCCCTAGCCATGATACGGAGTTGGCTTTGGGATTTTTATACACAGAGGGCATTCTTAGGTCAAAAAATCAAGTAGAAAAGGTAAAGCAAGTGGCTGAAAATGAAATTGTCATAGAAACAAAAAAGGAGTGCAGCCTTAATTTAGCCAAATTAGAAAGGCATTTTTATACCTCTAGCAGTTGTGGCGTTTGCGGCAAAGCCTCGATAGATGCGGTGCGAACTGTCCACAACGCGCCTAACTTCTCCTCTAGCCTTTCCTTTTCTCACGAAATTTTGCCGCATTTATCCGAAAAAGTGCGCACCGCCCAAGCAACTTTTCAAAGTACGGGCGGTTTACACGCTTCAGCTTTGTTTGATTTGCAGGGAAATTTACAGGGTTTATATGAAGATGTTGGGCGGCACAACGCCTTAGATAAATTAATTGGCGTACATTTTTTGCAGGATTTACTTCCCTTGTCCGAGTCTTTGCTTTTTTTGAGTGGAAGAGCAAGTTTTGAACTCATTCAAAAAGCAGCGATGGCAGAAATTCCCATCATTGTCGCCTTAGGCGCGCCTTCTTCCTTAGCAGTACAACTCGCAAAAGAATTTAATTTAACCTTGATTGGTTTTTTAAAAACCGATTCTTTTAATGTATATTGCGGGGGAAATAGGGTGGTGTAGCGCGACTTATTTTATTCTATTTTTGACATAAAAATATGAACTTTAATTGCTAAAAAATGAAAGCGACCTTAGGAGCGAGCGTTTTTGAAGCAATCCTACTATCAGTAAACAGTTATCAGTGAACAGTTATCAGTGAACAGTAAACAGATTTGATAATTGTTTGTCCGTTGTTGGTATGGCGATAGCCTACCAACAACGGACAAACCACTTATTATCAAACCATTAACTTTCTCATCAAAATGAAAAAAAATAAACCTATCCAAAAACCAGTGGCAGAAACGCCTGAAAAATTGACGGGTATCAAAGTTTCGCCACCCAAAGAACAAGCGGCGGGTTTCCCTGCGGTGATTTCGGCTATGCAGCAAGTTTTTTCAGAAGTGGGGGTAATTCGCGGAATTACCGCACTATCCAAACTCAATCAAAAAGGCGGAACGGATTGCCCTTCTTGCGCTTGGCCCGACCCCGATGATGAAAGAAGTGGTTTGGGGGAATTTTGCGAAAATGGGGCGAGAGCGATTGCAGAGGAGGCAACTGCAAAAAGTTTGACAGCGGCTTTTTTTGCAGAAAATTCGGTTTATGATTTGTCTTTGCTCAATGATTTTGAAATTGGGCGAAAGGGAAGAATTGCGCAACCCATGTATTTGGACCCAGAAGGCACGCATTATCAAGAAATTAGCTGGGAAACTGCCTTTGAAAAAATCGCTCAACACTTGAATCAACTCGCTCACCCCGATGAAGCCGTTTTTTATACCTCAGGCAGAACCAGCAACGAAGCCGCCTTTTTGTACCAATTATTTATCCGCGAATATGGCACAAACAACCTACCCGACTGCTCGAATATGTGCCACGAGTCTAGCGGAGTCGCTTTGACGGAAACCGTTGGCATCGGCAAAGGATCGGTAAAATTGGAAGACATTTATCAAGCCGAAGTCATTTTGATTTTGGGACAGAACCCTGGCACCAATCACCCTAGAATGTTATCTGCCTTAAAAAAAGCCAAAAGAAATGGAGCTACTATCATCTCTATCAATCCTTTAATTGAAGCAGGTTTGCTCAATTTTGCAGACCCTCAACGCCCACTGGGTTTGTTGGGAATGGGCACAAATTTGACGGACATTTATTTGCAAGTGAAATTAAATGGGGACATGGCTTTATTGAAGGCAATCATGTATCAATTATGGAAAAGGGAAGAAACAAGCCCTAATACGGTCTTTGATTGGGAATTTATCCAAGCAAAAACGGCTAATTATCAAGCATTTATTAAAAATATTCAAGCGCAAGATTACGCAAATTTGTTAGCAACTTGCGGCATTTCTGATGCACAAGTTCAACAAGTAGCAGATTTACTTGCCAAAAAATCAAAAATCATTGCTTGCTGGGCAATGGGACTTACACAACATAAAAATGCGGTGGAAACCATTCAAGATGTGGTTAATTTGTTGTTATTAAAAGGAAGCATTGGCAAGGCTGGGGCGGGAACTTGTCCTGTGCGTGGGCATAGCAATGTGCAAGGCGATAGAACGATGGGCATCAATGAAAAGCCGCCGCAAGCCTTTTTGGATAACATTGAGCGCGTTTTTCAATTCAAACCGCCACAACAGCATGGTTATGATACGGTAGAGGCGATTCAAGCCATGCACGAGGGCAAGGCAAAGGTATTTATTGCGATGGGCGGGAATTTTTTATCTGCTACGCCTGACACAAATTATACCGCACAGGCTTTGCAAAATTGCGCCTTGACTGTCCATATTTCCACCAAACTCAATCGCTCGCATTTGATTCACGGCAAAGAAGCAATTATTTTGCCATGTTTAGGCAGAACAGATATAGATCTGATTAACAACGAAATACAATTTGTTTCGGTAGAAAATTCGATGGGAGTAGTGCATCAAAGTCGTGGAAGTTTATCACCTGTTTCCGATAAACTGTTGAGTGAGCCTACCATTGTATGCAGGTTGGCGCAAGCCACTTTAGGCAGTCGTTCAAAAGTAAATTGGGCTTTGTATGCCCAACATTATAACCATATTCGAGACAGTATTGCCGCTACGCTTCCAGGGTTTGAGCGTTATAATGAACGAATTTTGAAAAAAGAGGGCTTTTATTTGCCAAATTGCGCGAGGGATAACACATATAATACCTTAACGGGCAAGGCAAATTTTACGGTATCGCAAGTTGAAACGATTCCTCTCAAAGAAAACGAGTATTTGATGATGACCATTCGCAGCCACGACCAATTTAATACAACCATTTATGGTTTAGATGATAGATATAGGGGAATTAAGCAAGAAAGGCGCGTAGTTTTGATGAATGAAAATGACATGAAAGAACTGAATTTTTCGGCAAATGAGTTAATAGACATTTTCAATTATGAGGCTGGTATTGAGCGAGTTGCACGAAAATTTATTATCGTTCCTTACAATATCCCTGCAAGTTGCATAGCCACTTATTTCCCCGAAACAAATGTACTTGTCCCCATTCAAACCGTAGCGAAAAAAAGCGGAACGCCTACCTCTAAATCAGTAGTCGTACAAATGCGGAAACATGAGAACACACAAACATAAAAGGTACGCTAATCTCTAATAAAACAAAAAAGAAGTTACCATTAAAGGCAACTTCTTTTTGTATATAAAGAATATAAGTTCTTATTTTTCAGTATTTTCTGTAGTATCTGCCGCATCATTTGCTGGGGTTTCTACATTTTCCTCTACTGAAGGAGTAACAACTTCTGCTGTTGTAGTTGTTTCTACTTTAGGAGCAGCAGTTTTTTGTCTTCTGCGGCGTTTTGAAGTAGAACCTGTTGCAGTCAAGAAGTCATTGAAATCAGTCAATTCAATGATTGCCATTTCAGCATTATCACCTAAACGATTTCCAATTTTCAAAATTCTTGTATAACCACCTTCGCGGTCAGCAACTTTATAGGCAACTGTACCAAAAAGTTCTTTGATAGCCTCTTTGTTTCTCAAACGAGAGAAAACAATACGGCGTGTATGCGTAGCGTCAGCAGCATTTTGTTTCAACGATACTTTTGCTTTATTCACGAGTGGTTCAATAAACTTACGAAGTTCACGCGCTTTAGCTACCGTTGTTTTGATGCGCTTATGTTGAATTAGCGAACACGCCATATTCATCAACATCGCTTTTCTATGTGCAGTTTTTCTGCCTAAATGATTAACTTTATTTCCGTGTCTCATGACTGTTTACAAATTGAAAATAATAATTACCTGTTAAAGTACTATTCTTCGTCTAGCTTGTACTTAATTACATCCATTCCGAAATTCAATTGTTTTTCAGCAACTAAGTCTTCTAGTTCTGTTAACGATTTTTTACCGAAGTTTCTGAATTTCAATAAGTCAGCAATGTTATAGCGAACCAAATCACCCAAAGTTTTGATGTCGGCAGCACGCAAACAGTTGAATGCACGTACAGACAAATCCAATTCCGCAAGCGGAGTTTTGAGTAATTTACGCATTTGAAGATAGCTTTCATCAACTTCATCTTTTTTCTCAGGCTCTTCTGCTTTAGGAATAATTGTTCCATCAGAGAATAACATAAGATGACGAATCAAGATATTAGAAGCCTCTTTCATTGCTTGTTCAGCTTTGATAGTGCCATCTGTTACCAATTCTATCTCTAATTGCTCATAGTCCGTTTTTTGTTCAATACGAAAATCTTCTACTGCATAGCGAACATTTTTCACAGGCGTGAAGATTGCATCTACCGCAATTTCCCCAATAGGAGCATTGCTAGGTGCATTTTCTTCTGCAGGCACATAGCCGCGCCCTTTTGATACCGTTAACTCGATATCAAATTGAACTTTAGGGTCTAAGTGAGCGATAATATGGTCAGGGTTTGTTACCTGAAATACATTAGTATGACTAGCAATATCAGCAGCAGTAAAAACACTTTTACCACGCACCGATACGAAAATTCGCATCTCACCATCAGCTATCTTTTTCAAACGAACTCCTTTTAAGTTTAGTACGATTTCCGTTACATCTTCAATCACACCAACTACGGTAGAAAATTCGTGGTCAACTGACGGGATTTTAATCGAAGTGATAGCATACCCCTCAAGTGAGGAAAGTAGTACTCTACGAAGGGCGTTACCAATAGTAGTTGCATATCCTCTTTCCAAGGGACGAAGATAGAAGCGACCATAAGCGTCGTTTCCTTTCTCTAGTACTACCTTTTCAGGCATTTGAAAATTGAGCAGAGCCATCTACGACTATTTTTATATAAAATGATGAGTTTTAGAAAAGAGATACTATATGAACTAAAGATTACACAGTTGCGCAAAGCAGGACTGTGCAATCTTAGTATTTTATGCTTATTTAGAGTACAACTCTACGATAAGGTTTTCTTTGATGTTTTCAGGAATTTCTTCTCTATCAGGATAGCTTAAGAAAGTTCCTTTGTATTCTTTTGCATCAACAGACACCCATTTGAAACGACCTGCTGTACCCAACATACGATTTACCAACTCCAAACCACGAGATTGCTCATGGATTTCCACCACATCGCCTGGTTTCACTTGATAGGAAGGGATATTAACTTTCGAACCATTCACGAAAACGTGTTCATGAGACACCAACTGACGTGAAGAACGACGAGTAGGTGCAAAGCCCATTCTATACACAACATTGTCAAGGCGAGCTTCCAACATTTGAAGGAAGATAACCCCTGTTACACCATGTTTGTGAGAGGCTTTAATGAAAGTATTACGAAATTGTTTTTCCAACAAACCGTAAATATATTTAGCTTTTTGCTTCTCTTGAAGCTGGATTGAATAGTCTGAAGGCTTTTTACGAGCTTTCCCGTGTTGTCCGGGACCGTATTTTCTTCTTTCTAAAGCCTTACTAGGACCGAAAATAGGTTCTTTAAACCTTCTGGAAATTCTACTTTTTGGACCAGTGTATCTTGCCATTATTGTAAAAAATTTAGCGAAACAGCATATAACTCATTCTGATTGAGTAAGTGAAGCTATCTCTAATACCAACAAATAAATCTAATTGCAGCGAGAATTATACTCTACGTTTTTTAGGAGGGCGACAACCATTGTGAGGAAGTGGAGTAGTATCAACGATTTTCGTTACTTCCACACCTACAGTTCCTACTGTACGAATCGCAGCTTCTCTTCCAGAGCCAGTACCTCTAACGAGTACCTCAGCTTTGCGAAGCCCTAAATCGTGTGCAGCTTTTACGCAATCGTTTGCTGCAACTTGAGCCGCGTAAGGAGTGTTCTTTTTAGAACCCCTGAAGCCCATTTTACCCGCAGAAGACCAAGTAATCACATTACCTGCCAAATCTGTAACTGCAATGATGATGTTGTTGAAAGAAGTGGTAATATGAACTTGTCCCACGGCTTCAACTCTTTTCTTCTTCTTTGTAACTTTTGTAGCTTTAGCCATAAATCTAAAATGTTCTGTTGGCAATTAACATTACTTAGCTGCTTTTTTCTTTCCTGCAACTGTTTTCTTTTTCCCCTTACGGGTACGCGCATTTGTACGGGTTCTTTGTCCACGAACAGGAAGTCCTTTTCTGTGTCTTAAACCTCTGTAACAAGCAATATCCATCAAACGTTTGATGTTGAGTTGCACCTCACTTCTCAATGCACCTTCAACTTTGAAGTCGTCAGTGATGATTTTACGGATAGCAATAATCTCATCATCGTTCCATTCGCTCACTTTCTTATCGTGAGAAACTCCGGCTTTGTCCAAAATCTTCTGAGAAGATGACTTTCCAATGCCGAAAACGTAGGTGAGTCCTATCACCCCTCGTTTGTTTTTTGGTAAATCTACACCAGCTATACGTGCCATAATAAAAGATTAGCCTTGTCTTTGTTTACACTTAGGATTCTTTTTGTTAATAACATACAGACGACCTTTACGTCTGATAATTTTACAATCAGCAGTACGCTTCTTGATAGATGCTCTGACCTTCATATTAATATGATATTAAAGATAGTGGCTGATACAAACAAGTAAGCATCAGTACTAAGTATTAGATAACTTATGATAAGTCGCTTAACTCAACACTACTTGTAGCGATAAATAATACGTCCTTTTGTTAAATCGTAAGGAGGTATTTCTAAGGCTACTTTATCGCCGGGCAAAATTTTGATGTAATTCATTCGCATTTTACCTGCGATGTGCGCATTCAGTTCATGTCCATTTTCCAATTTCACAAGAAAACGAGCATTTGGGTATGCCTCAATGACTACGCCGTCAACTTTAATAGGTTCTACTTTTGCCAAGGTATTAAAATTTTATTGATTATAGAGATTAAACGTTTTCAATATATTCAAAGGTTGTTAATACTTCAGCACGTTTCTCCCGAATGACGACAGTGTGTTCAAAATGCGCTGAAGGTAATCTATCGGTTGCAAAAATTGTCCACTCATCGGCAGCACGAGAAATTCCTTTTTTACCCATATTAATCATAGGCTCAATCGCAATAACCCAATTAGACATTAATTTTGGTCCCGAACGTCTTTTTCCATAATTTGGTACTTCAGGTGGCTCATGTAAATTTTTTCCAATCCCATGCCCTACCATTTCACGCACCACACTATAGCCAAAAGACTCAGCATACATTTGGATAGCATTTGAAACATCTCCTAATGAATTTCCTTCCACCGCTCGCTGAATTCCACGATAAAGAGATTCTTTTGTTACTTGCAACAACTTTTGCTTTTTGGGAGAAATTTCCCCCACAGGAAAAGTATATGCTGAGTCACCGTGGAAACCATTTTTAAAAACACCACAATCTATTGAAACAATATCGCCCTCCTTTAACAGTTTGGAATGAGAAGGTAGTCCATGTACCACCTCCTCATTCACTGATATACATAAAGTGTAAGGATAAGGTGGTGAGGAATCGGGATGAGGGTCATAATTTTTAAAAGATGGAACCCCTCCATTATCTCGAATAAACTCCTCTGCAATTCGGTCAAGTTCAATGGTAGGAATGCCAGGTATGATGTATTTTTTCAACTCTCCCAACGTTCTTGAAACCAAGATAGAACTTTCCCTAATGAGTGCAATTTCTTCCTCTGTTTTCCTTACAATTTTACCTGTTGCCATATTAAGAAGTTACCACACCGCTTTTTTGACGGCCTTTTACCCGACCCGTTTTCATTAGACCATCATAATGACGATTTAACAAATAGCTTTCGATTTGTTGTAGTGTATCAAGCACAACCCCAATCATAATTAGGATAGTAGTACCTCCAAAAAACTTAGAAAATACACCTGATACACCAAACGCGCTCGCAATTGCAGGCATAATAGCAACTAGACCTAAACAAATTGCACCGGGAAGTGTGATTTTTGACAAAATTGCGTCAATATATTCGGCAGTTTTTTTACCAGGTTTAATGCCCGGTATAAAGCCACCATTTCTTTTCAATTGGTCAGCAATTTCGTTAGGATTCACGGTTATTGCTGTATAGAAATAGGTGAATACTACGATTAAGACAATCAAGAAAAGGTTGTACCAAATACTTGTATAGTCTCCCATCACTGCACTCATCATACCTGTTTGGTCGTTTTCAAGATACTTTAACAGATAAGTAGGCAAGAACATGATAGCTTGGGCAAAAATGATAGGCATTACCCCAGTAGCATTCATTTTCAAAGGAATATATTGTCTAGCTTGTGTAGGGGCTTTACCCATCATAGCACCTTGTCGACCACCACCCATCATTTGTCTTGCATAATTGATGGGGATTCTACGAGTTGCTTGAGTAAGCGCAATTACGCCCATTGTTACCAATCCCAAAGCCAATACTTCAAAGAAGAATATCATAGGGGATTGTGAACGAAATTCATTGATAAGCGCACCAGGGAAGCCAGAAATAATTCCTATCATAATGATTAGAGAAGTTCCGTTTCCAATGCCTTTATCCGTGATACGTTCTCCCAACCAAACCAAGAACAAAGTTCCCGCAGTAAGCAAGAAGATACTAATAAACCAAAAGAAACCAGTACCTATCGAAGCATCAGGATACTGAGATTGCAGGTAAGTAATATAACTAACGGATTGAACCAGCGTAATTACAACTGTCAGTAATCTCGTGATTTGGTTAATCTTTTTTGTACCACTATCTCCCTCCATTCTAAGTCGTTGGATAGATGGCACAACTGCCGCCAACAACTGCACCACGATAGATGCAGAAATATAGGGCATAATGCCTAATGCAAAGAGGGACCCCCGAGAGAAGGCTCCTCCCAAAAATGCGTTGAATAAATCCAACAAGCCACCGCCACTGCTGCTACCTGCATCAAAGGCACTTTGAAGGGCATTAGAATCTATACCCGGTAATATAACGTAAGTACCTAAACGATAGACTAAAAGCATCCAAAGAGTGGTTAATATCCGCTCTCTTAGTTCTGGTATCTTAAAGATATTGCGTATGGTTTGAATCAGGTCGTTCATGGGGATTATGCTTCTTGAACTGAACCGCCCGCCGCTTCAATCGCAGCTTTGGCAGTTTCACTGAATTTATTTAACTTAACAGAAACTGATGAAGTAACTTCACCTCTTCCTAATACTTTGACTAATTTTCTTTCTCCAGAAATAACGCCATGTTTTACTAAGAAAGCATGGTTAATTTCTTCTCCTGGATATTTTACAGAAAACTCTTGCAAAGTATCAAGGTTAATTACCTTGTATTCAACGCGATTGATATTTCTAAAACCAAATTTAGGAACACGGCGTTGCAACGGCATTTGACCACCCTCGAAACCAGCCTTATTACTAAAACCGCTTACAGATTTCTGACCTTTATGCCCTCTTGTACTTGTACCACCATGCCCAGAGCCTTGCCCTCTACCGATACGCTTACGTGCGTGGGTAGCTCCAGCAGCAGGTTTAAGTGTAGATAACTTCATGACTTTTATATCTCTTCGATTTTAACCAAATGAGAAACCTTTTTTACCATTCCTAAAATAGCGCGGTTTACTTCTTTTTCAACCGTTCTATTAATTTTGCCAAGACCTAATGCCTGTATTGTTGCACATTGGTCATGTGGTCTTTTAATGGTACTTCTTACTTGTGTAATTCTAATTTTCATATTTGAATTAACCATTAAATACCTTAGTTAGCTCAATTCCTCTTTGTTTTGCAACAACGTGTGGCTCTCTCAACATAGTAAGCGCTTTGATAGTTGCTTTCACTACATTATGAGGGTTAGAAGAACCCAAGCATTTACAAATCACGTCTTTGATACCAGCACTTTCAAGTACTGCACGCATTGCACCACCTGCAAGTACCCCTGTACCAGGAGCTGCTGGGCGCATCAATACTTTTGCTCCGCCAAAGTTAGTAACGATTTGGTGAGGGATTGTTCCCTTCATAATGGGAACTTTCACAACGCTTTTTTTAGCATCTTCAATCCCTTTAGCAATTGCATCTGTAACCTCGTTTGCTTTTCCCAAACCATGACCTACAGAGCCATTACCATCACCTACTACAACGATAGCCGCGAAACTAAAACGACGACCACCTTTTACTACTTTTGCTACGCGATTTACTTTTACAACCTTCTCAACGAGGTTGCTGTTATCGCTAGTTCTTACTCTATTTTCAGCGTTCATATTCTCTTTTTAGAAAATTAAACCTCCTTCACGCGCTCCATCTGCTAATGCTTTGATACGTCCGTGAAATAAATATCCACCTCTATCAAAAACGACATTTTCGATTCCTTTGGCTTTTGCAATTTCTGCTAATTTTTTACCAACGGCTCTACTTTTCTCTACTTTAGTAGCGGGCTGCAAAGATAATTCTTTTATTTGAGAAGAACAACTAGCAAGCGTAATTCCTTTCGTATCATCAATCAGTTGAGCATAAATTGCTGTATTGCTTCTAAAAACTGACAAACGAGGTTTTTCAGAAGATCCTGAAATTTTCTTACGAATACGTCTGCGAATTGTAATTCTTCTTAAAACTTTTGCACTTGTCTTTGGCATGACTGTATAAGTTTGTTGATTAACTTGAATACGATAACCGTAAATATTGGTTCTGGTGTAAACCCGAAAATCAGTATAAAAATGTATAGGAAGTGATTCTTATCTTTATTTTTTCTTCCCGCCCGTTTTACCTGCTTTTCTTCTAATCTCTTCGCCTATATAACGAATACCTTTTCCTTTATAAGGCTCAGGTGGACGTAATGAGCGGATTTTTGCTGCAACTTGTCCCAAAAGTTGTTTGTCAATACCAGAAAGGAAAATTTTCGGATTTTGACCACGGAGTGTTTCTGTTTTTACACCGATTTCTTTGGGAAGTATAAAAACAATAGGGTGGGAAAATCCCAAAGAAAGCTCAAGCTGATTACCAGCTGCTTCTGCTTTGTAACCTACCCCAACCAACTCCATATTTTTTGAATAGCCTTCAGCTACACCTACCACCAAGTTATTAACAATTGTACGATACAGACCGTGCATTGCTTTATGACGCTTTTGGTCTGTAGGGCGATTTAATTGAATTCCGTCAGCCTCAACTGATACCGTAATATCAGGGTGAACTTCATGTTTTAACTCGCCTTTAGGTCCCTTAACAGTTACCACGTTGCTGTTATCAACAGATATACTTACCCCCTTAGGTAATGGAATAATTTTTCTTCCTATCCTTGACATGGTATGAATTTAATAAACGTAACACAATATTTCTCCACCTACATTGAGTCTTTTTGCTTCCTTATCGGTCATTACTCCTTTTGAGGTAGAAACAATGGCAACACCAAGTCCATTCATTACTCTTGGCATTTTTTCTGCTTTTGCGTACTTTCTTAGACCAGGCTTGCTTATGCGATGAATACCTGTAATAGCAGGTTGTTTCGTTACGCGGTCATATTTTAAAGCAATTTTGATAACACCTTGTGGTCCTTCTTCAACAAATTTATATTTCTTAATATAACCTTTGTCTTCGAGTACTTGCGTAATTGCAACCTTTAACTTAGAGGCAGGAACTTCTACTATTTTGTGTCCCGCGCTGATTGCATTTCTCACCCTTGTGAGGTAATCGGATATCGGATCTGTAATCATTTTACCAACTAGTTTTTCTTACACCCGGAATTTTCCCTAATAGAGCCATTTCACGGAATTTAATACGTGAAAGCCCAAATCTTCTGATATATGCACGAGGACGACCTGTAAGCATACAACGATTCTTTAAGCGAACAGGACAAGAGTTTTTAGGCAGAAGTGCCAAAGCTCTGTAATCGCCTGCTTCCTTCAACGCCTTACGTTTTTCAGCAAATTTTGCTACTAAACGCTCACGTTTTCTTTGTCTCGCAATGATAGACTTTCTTGCCATATTCTATTATTTCTTTTGACCTTGGAAAGGCATACCAAACTCTTTTAGCAAAGCCATTGCTTCCTCATCAGTTTGAGCAGAGGTAACAAAGGTAACATCCATTCCAGAAATACGATTGATTTTATCCACATCAATTTCAGGGAAGATAATTTGCTCTTTCACTCCGATGTTGTAGTTGCCTCTTCCATCGAATCCCTTAGCAGGAACACCACGGAAGTCACGTACACGAGGAAGCGCGATGTTTACGAATCTATCTAAAAATTCATACATACGCTCGCCACGCAATGTAACTTTACAACCAATCGGCATTTGCTCGCGCAATTTGAAGTTTGAAATCGCTTTTTTAGATTTCGTAACGATAGGTTGTTGTCCAGCAATGAGTGCAAATTCTTTTACAGCTTCGTCAATAAGCTTTTTGTCGCTTACTGCATCGCCTACACCACGTGAAAGAACGATTTTCTCCAGCTTAGGAACTTGCATTACCGAACGGTAGTTAAACTGCTTTTTCAAGTTCGGCACTGTTTGTTCTTTATACTTTAAATAAAGTCTTGCTTCGTTTGCCATATTACTTGATAATTTCTCCAGATTTTAAAGAAACCCTTACAGAAAATCCTTTTTCATTTTTCTCTTTGCGTGTACGTGTTGCAATTCCTTTGCTGTCCACTACCATCAAGTTAGAAATATGAATAGGCGCTTCTTTTTGAATTACGCCCCCTTTGGGGTTATTTTTGTCGACATTGGGTTTCGTGTGTTTAGATACTAAATTCACACCTTCCACAATGGCTTTCATCGTTTTAGGGAATACTCTAAGCACTGTACCTGTAGGTCTTTCACCATTAGTTTTCTTACCTACTAATACTTTTACAGTATCTCCTTTTTTAATATGTAATCTCATCGCTTGAATAAATGATTGATTATATAGCGTTAGAGAACTTCAGGAGCTAGAGATACAATTTTCATGTATCCTTTTTCGCGCAACTCTCTTGCTACGGGTCCGAAGATACGAGTACCGCGAGGCTCCCCTTCCTTGTTAATAATTACGGCAGCGTTATCGTCAAAACGGATATAAGAACCGTCTTTTCTACGCAATTCCTTGCGTGTGCGAACTACTACCGCTTTCACTACATCGCCTTTTTTTACCCCTGCACCAGGGTCGGCAGCTTTTACAGAACAAACGATTCTGTCGCCCACACGGGCATAGCGTCTTTTTGTACCGCCAAGTACGCGAATACAAAGCACTTCTTTTGCGCCGCTATTATCTGCTACTCTAAGGCGTGATTCTTGCTGTATCATGATTACTTAGCTTTTTCAATAATTTCGACTAATCGCCAGCGTTTAAGCTTACTCAACGGTCTCGTTTCCATGATTCGTACTGTATCACCGATACCGCATTCATTTTTTTCATCATGCGCCATGAAGGTTGCCGTTTTCTTTACGAACTTACCATACATGGGGTGTTTCTTTTTGTATTCCACAGCAACAACGATAGATTTTTCCATTTTGTTACTGATGACTTTACCAATACGAATCTTGCGAAAATTTCTTACTACTGTATCACCCATGACTTATTATTTAATTAGTAGTATTTGCACTCATTTCACACAAGATAGTATTTAAACGAGCAATAGTTCTGCGTAAATCTTTGATTTTAGCTGGGTTCTCCAAAGGAGAAACGGCGTGGTTGAGTCTCATTTTTGAATACTCTTCTCTTGCTTCAGCTAATTTCGTCGCTACATCAGACAGAGCTAAGTCGCGAATTTCTCTTGCCTTCATAATAGATTATAATTATATATCTCTTCTTACGATAAACTTGGTTTTCATCGGAAGTTTATTTGCAGCTAAGCGTAATGCTTCTTCTGCTACTTCTTGAGGAACACCATCCAATTCATACAATATGCGACCAGGTTTCACAACAGCAGCCCAATACTCAGGCGCACCTTTACCTTTACCCATACGTACCTCTGCAGGTTTTTTGGTGATAGGCTTGTCAGGGAAAATCCTAATCCAGAATTTACCTTCACGTTTCATGGCACGAGAGATTGCAACACGTGTTGCTTCAATTTGACGTGCAGTGATGAGGGTTGGCTCTAAGGCTTTCAACGCATACGTACCAAAAGCGATTTCAGCACCTCTGTTTGCGTTGCCATTCATGCGTCCCTTCTGCAGTCTTCTATATTTTGACTTCTTTGGCTGTAACATTTCAGTATCAGTTAAAAAATATCACCCTTAAAATGGGCATAAGTCAATTGGGCTGCGAAATTGCATCTTATTTTGCTAATAACCAAAATAATTCTGCTATTTTTTCTTATTGCCTTGATTATTATTTCGCTGCCTATTGTTATTGTTGTTATTGCCCTTCTTATTTCTGTCTCTATCGTTACGTTTGCCGCCACCACCTCTTTCATTTCTACCACCTCTGTCTCCGCCATCGGAGTTTGCATTTGCAAAGTTACCAGAGCCAGCAGCAGTTCCAGAGTTAGGAGATAAATCAACTTTACCGTAAAGCTCTTGACGGAAAATCCATACTTTCACACCAATTACACCGTAGATAGTGTGGGCTTCAACTAAAGCATAGTCGATATCAGCACGAAGCGTTTGCAAAGGTACACGACCTTCTTTATACTGCTCAGTACGCGCCATCTCTGCTCCTCCTAAACGACCCGAACACATGATTTTGCAACCACCCGCACCTTGTTTCATTGTGCCTTGTAATGCTGCTTTCATTGCTCTTCTGAACGACACACGAGCTTCTAGTTGTTGAGCTACTTGTTGCCCTACCAACACCGCGTCTAATTCAGGGCGTTTGATTTCGTAGATATTGATTTGAACATCTTTGCTAGTGAGGTTTTTAATCTCCTCACGAAGCAAATCTACCTCTTTACCACCTTTTCCAATTACGATACCTGGTTTAGAGGTATGAATCGTGATAGTGATTTTTTTCAAGGTACGCTCAATTACAGTTTTTGCAATCCCACCTTTAGGGATACGAGTAAGGAGATATTGGCGAATTTTCTCATCTTCGACCAATTTATCGGCAAAATTTTTACCTCCATACCAATTGGAATCCCAACCTTTGATGATTCCTAATCTAAGTCCGATTGGATGTGTCTTTTGTCCCATTATTTCTACCTCAGATCTTATCAATTACCAAAGTTACGTGGCAAGAACGCTTGCGAATCACATGACCACGTCCTTGAGGAGCGGGCTGCATACGCTTCAACATACGTCCACCATCTACATACACTGTACTGACATAGTGAGTTCCTGCATCAACGCGGTCGCCACCAAATTTTTCCTCATAACAAGCAATCGCTGATTTTAGCAATTTCGCTACGGCAGGCGCACCTGCTTTTGCTGTAAACTTGAGGACATTCAGCGCAAGAAAAACTTCTTTTCCGCGAATCTGGTCTATAATCATACGCATCTTACGAGGAGAGCCTGGGTAATTTCTAAGCATTACCTTTGCAATTTCCGCTTTTTCTTCCTTAATGGCTTGTGCCATCAAAGTCTTACGCTTTGGCAGCTTCTCCACGCCTGCGGCTATTTTTTCCTTACGAGTCATAACCTTTATCTATGATTATTTTCTTTTATCTTTACGATTACCAGCATGTCCTTTGAAAGTACGGGTAAGAGCAAATTCGCCTAAGCGATGTCCTACCATATTTTCTGTAACATAAACCGGGATAAATTTATTACCGTTATGCACAGCCAATGTATGACCTACAAAATCAGGAGAAATCATAGAACGGCGCGCCCACGTTTTGATAGCACGTCTGTCCGCTTTTTCGTTCATTTTCAGAACTTTTTCTTCTAATTTAGGATCTATAAAAGGCCCTTTTTTCAGTGATCTTGCCATGACGATTATTTTTTACCTTTTGCTTTACTAATGATGAATCTGTTAGAAGCCTTTTTAGGAGAACGAGTTTTATACCCTTTTGCAGGAATACCTTTACGGCTACGAGGATGTCCTCCTGATGAGCGACCTTCCCCACCACCCATGGGATGATCTACTGGGTTCATTGCAACCCCTCTAGTACGAGGTCTTCTACCAAGCCATCTTTTACGACCAGCTTTACCTAAAATAATATTGGCATGCTCCGCGTTTCCTACCGTTCCGATAGTTGCCATACAAGATTGAAGCACTAAGCGTGATTCCCCTGATGGTAATTTTAGCACTGCATATTTGCCATCGCGACCTACAAGTTGTGCGTAAGTTCCAGCACTTCTTGCCATTGCACCGCCTTTACCTGGATGCAATTCGATGTTGTGGATAAAAGTACCAAGAGGTACATTTTTCAGCAACATTGCATTTCCAACTGCTGGCTCTACTTGCTCACCTGCAACAACAACTTGTCCGATTTTGATGCCTTGAGGAGCAATGATATAACGTTTTTCGCCATCCTTATAGAAAAGTAATGCGATACGAGCAGAACGATTTGGGTCATATTCGATTGCCTTTACTGTAGCAGGCACACCGAATTTATTGCGCTTGAAGTCAATTTCGCGATATCTGCGCTTATGTCCACCGCCACGGTAACGTACCGTCATTTCACCGGTTTTATTTCTGCCACCGGTTCTTTTATGAGGACGGAGAAGCGATTTTTCTGGATAAGCTTTAGTTACTGTATCAAAATCCGATACTGAACGGAAGCGTTGTCCAGGTGTAACAGGTTTTAATTTTCTGATACCCATTTCTGAATCTCCCTCACTTAAATATTTTCGTAAAAATTAATACTTTGTCCTTCTGCCAATACTACGATTGCTTTTTTGTAGTTAGCCGATTTTCCGCGAGAAATACCTTTTTTGGTATTACGGGTATGGCGTTTCCCTCTTGCAACCATTGTATTTACATTTGCTACTTTTACATTGTAGATTTTCTCAACTTCTGCTGAAATTTCAGGTTTGGTTGCGTTCATATCTACTTCGAAGGTGTAGCGAGGATGCTTAATACTATCCGTCATTTTTACCGATTTTTCGGTAAGGATAGGTCTTTTCAATATACTCATGATTCCTTCAGATGATTTACCTAGGAAGAGCTTATCCTAATCTTTCGTTAATTGTACTTACTGCGCTTTCCGTCATCACTACAATACCTGCATTCAAAATATCGAAAGTATTGATGTCGGTAGCTGAAAGGATATTTACATTTGGCAAGTTTCTGCCTGCAAGATAAACAGTGTTTAACGGCTTAGGCTGAAGTTTTCCATCTACTACTTCTTGTTGAGCGTGTGCTGGCAATACAAACAATACTTTTTTATCATTTGCATTTAATTTTGTCAACACATTCAAAAAGTCTTTCGTTTTTGGCTTGTCGAATGTAAAATTTTCAACGACTGTAATTGCAGATTCACGAGCTTTATAAGTAAGTGCACTGCGGCGAGCCAATTGTCTTACTTTTTTATTTAATCTGAATCCGTACTCATGTGGAACAGGACCGAACACTCTACCCCCATGTCTGTGGTGAGGCGCACGTTTGTTCCCTTGACGAGCATTACCTGTACCTTTTTGGCGATACAATTTTTTTGTACTGCCACTTACCTCTGCACGAGTCTTAGCTTTGTGAGTTCCTTGACGCTCATTTGCTTGTCTGTATCTAACGTCCAAATATATCGCATGGTCGTTAGGAGTTTCAAGTCCAAATACAGCCGAAGACAATTCCACAGAGCGTCCTGTTTGTGCACCTTGTATATTAAATACTGCTAATTCCATATTATTTCTCAACAATCACAAAAGAACCGTTATGACCAGGTACTGCACCTGCGACTACCAACAAATTCTTTTCAGGATATACTTTAACGATACGTAAGCTCTGAACTTTTACTCTTTCTCCACCAGTTCTTCCAGCCATTCGAAGGCCTTTCATAATGTGTCCTGGTGTTGAACCCGGTCCCATAGAACCTGGGTGACGTTGGCGGTTGTGCTGACCATGTGTAGCCATACCCACACCCGCAAATCCGTGACGTTTTACAACTCCTTGAAAGCCTTTTCCTTTAGAAGTACCAACAACCGCAACGGTTTCGCCTTCTTTAAAGAAATCAACTCCAACCTCATCGCCCAAAGATAAGTTTGTATCAGAATCAAACTCTACCAATTTGCGTTTGGGAGTTGTTCCCGCTTTCTTGAAATGCCCCATCATGGGCTTTGTTGTATTCTTTTCTTTCTTTTCGAAAGCAGCCAATTGCACAGCACTGTATCCATCCGTTTCTACGGTTTTTACTTGCGTAACCACATTTGGCTCTACATATATTAAGGTACAAGCAATACTCTTACGATTTTCGTCGAAAATGCTCGTCATCCCTACTTTCTTTCCAATAATTCCTGCCATCTTTTCAAGCGTTAATTAGAATGTGTAGATACTTACATCATACTTTAATCTCTACATCTACTCCACTAGGAAGTTCCAATTTCATCAAAACATCTACTGTTTTAGAGCTTGAGCTGAAGATGTCTATCAATCTTTTGTAAGAACATACTTCAAATTGCTCTCTTGACTTCTTATTTACGTGCGGTGAGCGATTCACTGTGATAATTACGCGCTCGGTCGGTAAGGGAATTGGTCCACTTACGATAGCACCAGTAGATTTCACAGTACGAACAATTTTGTCTGCTGATTTATCAACAAGACTATGATCGTACGACTTCAATTTGATTCTTATCTTCTGCGTCATTGTCTATTATACTTTAGTCATTCCTTTTGCCTTAGCTACTACCGCTTCTTGGATTCCAGTTGGAGCAGCAGAATAATTAGAGAACTGCATGGTTGAAACTGCACGACCAGAGGAAAGAGTACGAAGTGTAGTTACATATCCAAAGAGTTCAGAAAGAGGTACTTTTGCTTTTATCACTTTTGCGTTCCCTCTATCTCCTGTACCTTCAATCAAACCACGGCGGCGGTTCAAGTCACCCATTACAGAACCCATATAATCTTCAGGAGTAACAACCTCTACTGCCATGATAGGCTCAAGAATGATAGGTTTTGCTTTTCTACAAGCTTCTTTGAATGCATCACGACCAGCAACCTCAAACGATAAAGAATCGGAGTCAACCGCATGGAAGCTACCATCAAACAAACGAGCTTTAACACCACCAATTTCATATCCTGCCAACACACCATCTTTCATTGCACCTTTGATACCTTTCTCAACTGAAGGAATATACTCTTTCGGAATAGAACCACCTTTGATGTCGTTTACAAATTCAAATCCTTCTGTAATTCTTACACCATCTTTTTCTAATGGAGAGAATTCGATTTGAACATCTGCAAATTTACCACGACCACCCGTTTGCTTTTTGTATGTCTCACGGTGCGTAATAGATTGCGTAATTGCTTCACGATAAGATACTTGTGGTTCTCCTTGATTTACTTCTACTTTGAATTCACGTCTCAAACGATCCACGATGATTTCAAGGTGAAGCTCACCCATACCCGCGATGATAGTTTGTCCCGTTTCTTCGTCTGTATATACTTTAAAGGTAGGATCCTCTTCGGCAAGTTTTTGTAAACCTGTTGACATTTTGTCTTCGTCTGCAGTAGTTTTAGGCTCAATTGCCAAACGAATTACAGGCTCAGGGAAGTTAATAGATTCGAGTATAATTGGTTTGTTCAAATCACAAAGCGTATCTCCTGTTCTTACGTTTTTAATCCCTACGGCAGCGGCAATATCACCAGCTTCTACGAAAGAGATAGGATTTTGCTTATTTGCGTGCATTTGAAGCAAACGGCTTACACGTTCTTTATCGCCTGAACGAGTGTTCAATACATAAGAACCAGCATCTAGTCTTCCTGAATATACACGGAAGAATGACAAACGGCCTACATAAGGATCCGTCATGATTTTGAACGCTAACCCTGCAAATGGCTCATTTACATCTGGTTTGCGACTAACTTCTTCGCCTGTATCAGGATTTGTACCTTCTACTGGTGCAATATCTACTGGAGAAGGAAGGTATTTACAAACTGCATCTAGCAATGCTTGTACTCCTTTGTTTTTGAAAGCAGAACCGCACATCATTGGGCTGATTTTCATATCAATCGTAGCCGCGCGAATTGCTGCATCAATTTCATCTTCTGTGATAGAAGACTCATCTGTAAAGTACTTGTCCATCAATTCATCGTCATATTCTGCGATAACCTCAATGAGTTTCGTTCTGTATTCCTTTACAGTTTCCGCTAAATCTTCGGGAATATCAATTACATCATAGGTCATTCCTTGGTCATCTTCATTCCAAATAATTGCCTCATTCGTAATCAAATTTACAACCCCTCTGAATTTTTCTTCATTTCCGATTGGAATTTGAATAGGCACAGGATTCGCACCTAACATTTCGCGGATTTGTTTTGCTACTTCGAAAAAGTCAGAACCTTGACGGTCCATTTTATTTACGAAAGCAATACGAGGTACGCGATATTTATCAGCTTGTCTCCAAACTGTTTCAGATTGAGGCTCAACGCCATCTACTGCGCTAAACAATGCAACTGCACCATCTAATACACGCAAAGAACGCTCAACTTCTACCGTAAAATCAACGTGACCTGGAGTGTCAATAATATTAACGCGGTGCTTAACCCCTCTGTAAGGCCAGAAAGTTGTAGTTGCTGCAGAGGTAATGGTAATACCACGCTCTTGCTCCTGCTCCATCCAGTCCATCGTAGCAGCACCATCGTGAACTTCCCCGATTTTATGAACAACACCTGTGTAGTAAAGAACACGCTCCGTAGTGGTAGTCTTTCCTGCATCAATGTGTGCCATGATACCGATGTTACGACAATTCTTGAGTTCTATTTTTTCGTCTGCCATGACTTTTATGAGTAATCAGTTATCAAGTATCAGTAAACGAAATTGTTGTTTGATAAAAAGATAAATGATTTTGTTCAAAGATTAAAATTTAAAAAATGCGAATGCTTTGTTAGCTTCTGCCATACGATGCGTATCATCTTTTTTCTTTACGGCAGAACCTTCTCCTTTAGCTGCGGCAATCAAATCGTTAGCCAGTTTCTCTTCCATGGATTTTCCGCTTTTATCACGAGCGTATTTGATAATCCATTTCATACCTAATGCCATACGACGCTCTGGCTTTACCTCTGTAGGAACTTGGAATGTTGCTCCCCCTACTCTACGGCTTTTTACCTCAACAGCTGGCATTACGTTTTCTAATGCTTTTTGGAATACTTCTATTCCAACTTGGTTTGTTTTCTTCTCGATGATATCAAGGGCATTGTAAACAATTGTATATGCTGTACTTTTTTTGCCGCTCCACATCAAGTTATTCACAAACTTAGTCAACAACTCGCTACCGTATTTTGGGTCTGCTTGGATGACTCTCTTTTTTGCTTTTGCCTTTCTCATATCTTTTGGTTGCTATCGCAATTCAACATGATAATTAATTATTTCTTCTTCTTAACAGGTGCGCCTTTTCCTGCTGGTGCTGCTGCTTGTCCTGGTTTTGGACGTTTAGCACCATACTTAGAACGGCTCTGTTTACGATTCTGAACACCTGCTGTATCAAGCGCACCACGTACAATGTGATAACGTACCCCTGGTAAATCTTTCACACGACCACCACGTACTAACACGATTGAGTGTTCTTGCAAATTGTGACCTTCCCCTCCGATATAAGCTGTAACCTCGATGCTGTTCGTTAAGCGAACACGGGCAACTTTACGAAGTGCAGAGTTTGGTTTTTTAGGCGTAGTAGTATATACGCGCAAGCAAACTCCTCTGCGTTGTGGAGAAGAATCAAGTGCGGGAGACTTACTTTTGTAAGTCTTATCCGTTCTTCCTTTTCTTACTAACTGCTGTATAGTAGGCATTTCGCTTCCTTATGTTATTGTTTTGTTCGTCAAAAAATGAGGGTGCAAAATTATAAATGTTTTTTGTATTTACCAAATATTGATACGACAAAGATATATTTTTCTTTCTGTGATAGAAAGGCGATACATTCAGCGGTCTTTGGTAAGACATGAAACTGCACTACGGAAAAGGCGACTGAGCATGGAGGATTGTAATAATACGAACCAAAATGCGCCTTGAACACTCGTAATCGGCAGCTTGTTATTTATAATTTGCTCAAAATGTGCGATTTAACTCGACACTTATTCTGAATTGGTGCGCAAAGGTAGAGTCTTTTTTTTACACTACCAAATTATTTTGAAATTATTTTGAAAAAAATTTTTATTCGCCAAATTCCATCAAGCAAGTTCATTTTCTTACTTAATTATTTTCCAAATCTCCTTGTTTTTTTCAACCTTCTCTTTTAGTTTTGTAGGGATATTTATATTTTTTAACATTTAAAGTAAATACACTTATGGCTTGGAATGATGATGAGAATATGATTTACAGTGTTGTAATGAATCACGAAGAACAATACAGCATTTGGCCAGCTGAAAGGGAGTTAGCACTAGGTTGGCACGCAGTGGGTAAACAAGGACTAAAACAGGAATGTTTAGACTACATCCAAGAAGTTTGGACAGATATGCGCCCGCTTTCTTTGCGTAAGAAAATTGCAGAGGAGGAAGAGAGGCTAAAAGAGCAAAATGAGCAGTAAACCTGCTTACTTATGAGATTTGGCAAAAAATCAGTTGATTTTTTGTCAAATCTCGTTTTTGGGGCTAAGGAGAAATGAACAAAAGGAAAACTTGCAATATCTTCTTCTTCTCCTTATCTTTGTCTATCTAAAAAAAACGGATTAAACGATTAAAATAAACACAAATTATGGCTTTTAGCGATTTTAAAACGATTGAACAAGTGGCAAATCGCTTAGGACTTGCTTAATACACTCACTTTTATATGAAAAAAACAACACGCATTGGCACAGCTAAGGAGACCTTAGAGATTATCAAAAAAGGTTATTATATAACAAAAGATGATCAACAAATTGAGGTGCGAGATGAGCAGAATCAAGCAGAAAAAGGGACGATTTTGTATTCACCGCAGACTTTGACGAAATTAATAGAGGAGCAAATTTTGACTGCACCTTATCTTACACAATATGAAGTCATCAACCAAACAACTTTAAATGCAGTTCGTGCGGTTTTAGCAAGGGGCGAAACGGAAGTTTGTGCCTTAAATTTTGCTTCTGCTAAAAATCCTGGTGGCGGCTTTTTGGGCGGGGCGCAGGCACAGGAGGAAAGCATTGCGCGGGCTACGGGTTTGTATCCTTGTTTAATAAAAGCATGGGATTATTACGAGTTGCATCGCGCGACGAAAACCATGCTTTATACAGATACGATGATTTATTCGCCAAAAGTACCTATTTTTAAAGACGAAGAGGGCGAAAATTTACCAGAACTTTATACAGTAAGCATCATTACTTCGGCTGCGGTGAATGCAGGCGTGATTCTTAGGCAAGAAAAGCGTAGTATTCCCGAAATAGAACCGACTATGCGCAGGAGGATTGAAAAAGTGTTGGCATTAGCGGCACATCATCGCCAAAAAGTGTTGGTACTGGGCGCATGGGGCTGTGGTGTTTTTCAAAATGAACCCAGTCTTATCGCGGCATTGTTTGCGGAACATTTGTTGGGTAAGTATAAAAATGTCTTTGAAAAAGTGGTGTTTGCCATCAAATCGGATAAGGCAACATTTTTATCACCTTTTGAGTCGCATTTTTTGTAAACTTTCGCTTCCTTTGCGTAGAGAGTAAGCCCTATGCTAAGGACGCAATTATGCCGTTTCAAGCACAAACTTTTTCTCCTGTACTTTTTCGATTACTTGAGTTTGATTGGGAAAACAAAGCATCATCGTAGTCCCAATTCCCAAAGTAGAATGAACTGCTAAATTCCCATTTAGTTTTTTCACTGTTTCTTGGGCAATGTATAAGCCTATGCCTGAACCTGTTGCGCGTTCATTGGCACGATAAAACATGTTAAAAATTTTGTGTAGGTGCTTTTCTTCAATCCCTAGCCCATTGTCTATCACGCTAATTTGCACTTGTTCATCCGTAATAATAAGATTTATCTCAATAAAAGATTCTGCCTTGTTAAAATCTGCATATTTTATCGCATTTGAAATGAGGTTATTCAAAATTACTTCTATTCTATTTTGGTCGCTAAAAATGATGGGACTTCCTGTAATTGAAACGCTGTGTCTAACCTTATCCGCATTTTCCATGAATGCAAATTGTTCAAAGGTCTTTTTAATCAAAGTGTTTAAATCTATCTCCTGACATTCAACTTCTACGCGCGCATTATGAGAGTAGCTTACAATATCACGAATAAACAAATCTAATTTATTTACGGTCTTTTTTACCAACTGAAAATAATTTAACAAAGTAGGCTGCTTCGTTTCCATTTCCATTAAGGAAACCAAACCTAAGACAGAGGTTAAGGGTGCGCGCAAATCATGGGCAGCACTATAAACGAACTTATCCAATTCTTCATTCACTTGATTGAGATTCTCGTTTTTATGTTGTAGTTCCTCAATCATAGCTTGTAATTTTTGTTCTGACTTTTGGATTTCGCTTACAAAACGAAAGCCATGAAAAAAAGCAAAAAGCATAGACAAAAACAATACAGATCTTGAAACGGCAGGTACATGCTCTTTGGGAATAGGATGGGGGTTAAAAGGAAGAATTTGCCAATTATCCGCATGAAATAGGTTAAAATATAGGGCTGTAATTGAGATAAAAACAATGAGCCAAACCAGTTGCTTATTTTGTTGGCAATAGGTCATTCCCGAAAGCGCGCAAC
>JBJXHA010000481.1:0-3071 GCA_046160275.1 Bacteroidia bacterium
TTATTTTTCTCATAAGCATATTGGCAAGTTGTATCAATGTCTATACCTGCTACAACATTAAAACCTTTACTTTTAAGACCATGAGTTAACCCTCCTATTCCACAAAATAAATCTATAACCGCATAATTATCTAACATAAAACTTTTAATTAAAATTATTTGTAGTAATTGATTAATAATGATTTAGTGTGACATTATTCACTAGTACTTCTACCCCCCAAAAGTAACATATTATTAGCGAAATTGCAAAAAATATCAGACAAAGTTTTTGTGATTTCTCAAATAGATATATTAGTTGGAGGGTTATCCTATATTCTGTAACATAGACACAAATCAAACCTTCAAAAACTAACTGCAAATCTACAAAAATAATTTAGCCCTAACCTACCATCTTTCCAAAATACCCCCCGTAATTCTGCCTTGCTTATTGTAAAAAGAATAAAAATACAAACCTGATGCGAGGTTTGCTAGGTTAATTTCATGAGAAATATCGGTTACTCCTTCTCTAATAATAACCTTGCCGAGCGCGTCTAACAGTTCAAAAGTTAAGCCATTGCTAGGATAATCTCGGCAAAGAACCGTACATTTTTCGGAAGTGGGGTTAGGGAAAAGTAAAAATTCGGCTTTTCCTGTGGCATATATTTTTTGTTCTTCCGTAAAAATTTGTGTGCCATTGCTTAAAGTTAAACTTGCGCGGTAGCGATTTTCGCCCTGTCGAGGTTGTTCGTCTATTGCAGTAAAATTCAAGTTTTGAGGAGGAAAAGGAGTGCCAAATAATTGAAAATGCGTACCATCCCATTTCTCAAATTGTACGCTCTCTACTTGATAACTTGCGCCAATACTTGCAAAAAGTTCGACTTGTCCTGCATCAAAAAGCGTAGCCAAAATGGACTGAAAATAGCAAGCAGTTCCTTGCATTTGATAGTTAGGAGCAGGGCTTCGTTTTCCTAACTTTCCATCAGCAAAAATGGGCGCAACTGCCCAACGAACCGCAGGGTTTGTATTTTTTTGTACCACCCAAAAGCTATCTTTGGTGATAATTTGAGGCTCTAAATAGCGATTGCCCAAACTAAATAATTGATAATCAATGATATTCTCCACTTTATTCCAATAGATTCCTACCGAATCTGTGCAATCAAAGCCAATGTCTAGGCGCAAAGGGGAATGAATTTTTAAAGTAGGAGAAAGGTGAGTAGCATTTGCATTTTGCCAACGAAAACGCAAAATTCCCACACTATCAGGCAATTCCCACAGATGTTGCCGAGCTGATGGCGATAGGGTGTCAATTATGTTCCAAGTACTATCTCCCAACCATTGATAAGAGAGAATTGCTTGTTGTGTTGTGTTCGTGCTGTTCCATCTTAAATAAACTTTTTCTTTTGCATAAGCCGCTTCTTCTTTTGCGGGAAATGTCCATTGCAAACTATTGTTGAGCTTGCTTTGCCAAGCCAAAGCAAAAACTTGTGGGAGATTTTGTCCATGAACTGCTTCAATTTCAAGGAAATAATCGCCTTCTGTGGGAAATTCAAGGGAAATTTGTTCTTCCGTATTCATAGAATCTATTCCGCGAAAAGCAGGTTGTAAAATAGAATCTCGATGCGCATTGAGACACCAAGGTAAATGCTGATTGCCATTTGCATCGTACAAACGCATATTTATATCTTGTGAGAGCTTCCCATTGCCTTCTTCTTTATCTGTCCAAGCAAGGCTTATTTTAACTTCTGCCACATTCTGAGAAATATGAAACGGATAGGTTTTGGTACTAGTATTCTTAATCGTATCTATTAAAAAATTATGATAATTGATGCAATTCATGGCAGCCCAAGCATTTAGCGAGCCAAAACCTGACGCATAATCTATGCCTTTTTCGCCTACTTCGTCTGTAGTTGTGAGTAAAATCGCTTTGAGCAGAGAAGCAGGAGCAGTTTGATTGTAAGTTGTTTGATATGCTTGTTGTAACAGCAAAGTAGCCGCAGAAACCGTTGCTGCTGCACCAGAAGTACCATTAGAAGAATAGGCTACCAATTCGGGCTTGATGCGCCCATATACCGCAGGACCCTTAGAACTGTAAGGCTGTACCTGATAAATCGCATCAGTCGCACCTACGGTTAACACATTTTTTGCCATTTTAAAGTTCCCTGTTAAATTGGCGTAGCCCTTCAAATTCGCGTAAGTTCCTTCGCTTGCTTGATTCATTCCTTCATTTCCCGAAGAAAAAACGTGCAACAAAGTAGGCAAGCGATAGGCTTGCGCATCATACAAATAGGCTTCTGCGCCATAATTCGCGGCGATTTGTGTGCCATAGGAATGGTTTTGCACCGAGATATTCCCTATCAAAAACAAAGAATCTTCATCGGGCAATAAATTGCTAAAATCAGAAGAAGCAATATTTGCCGCCCATGCTCCCCCTTTTGCTTGGGTATCAGAGTTGCCTGCTCCTACCAAAGTAGAAGCCATCAAAGTGGCGTGGAGGCTAATCTCTTTTGCTGCATTCTCGCTCGCTTGCACACGCCCAAGCAAATCCACATCGCTTGCATCAAAAGCATTTTCTTTCAAGGAAACGGTTTTTCCCTCCCCATTCCATTGCGGAAAGTCTGCGTGTAGTTGATTCAGTTGATTCACCGCTAAATCATGTCCGGGAACAGAAGTTTCTTCTTTTGGGTTTTGCTCGGCAGGGAAGATTTTCAGCCTACTACTTTTTTTTAACTCATTAATTGTAAGTGAATTTGCTTCTATCTTAAACATCGGAAGGATAGGAGAAACGGTTTGGTAGCTACAAGCATATTTTGCACATACAGCTTGAACTTGTTGTGCATTTTCACCCAAAACATAATACGTTTGTTGCAAAGGTTGTCCTAATAGAAAACAAAATTGCCCTAATAATATCCCTAATGTTCCTAACTTTTTCATATTCAATTATAAACTGTAAAGGGGCACTATCCTCTATCCTCTAAAATCTGACATATAAATATGAAAGAGAAATTATCAAAAATCATGGCCATCGTGGCACTTTTTGCCGCCACCGTCCTGCCCGGCTGCCGGAAGGACTCCGAGACTTTTGTGGAGTACCAG
>JBJXHA010000482.1:0-10158 GCA_046160275.1 Bacteroidia bacterium
GCAAAAATGTAAGGTTGTACGGGCTGCTTCAGCTGCCCACCATTGGCAAAAACTTCGTTTTTGCGCTGATACGGCAGCTAAAGCAGCCGCTACAGGTTTTACTCAGCATTACATTTGTAGGACTACCAACTAATTCTTACCGAGTACTTACTTTTTCAAAAAGATACATAAAGCTAGGGGTTAAATGCTGCTTCTTGGTGTAAATTGTGCCAGAACATCTTTTACTTTGTGGTTTTTCTCCTAAAAATATATACCCTTAGTTTTTAATTGAGAAACATCTACACAACGAACATTTTGAAATAAGGGTTATGCAGATGCTTCTGAATGGTATCGCTAAGTATCCCCTTTCTAGGCTAATCTAAATACACCACAATTCGTTTCACATACACGCCTACATTACGAGCCGTTTCGGTATTAGAATTGAAAAGTTTAGGTGCTTTCATTTTGGCAAGGTATTCTTTCGAAGATTTGCTGGCATCGTAATCTAACACCACATAAAAATATTTGGTGTATTTATGTAGTTCGCCACCGCCCCATTTTTCGATTGTGCCACTATATTCCCAATCAAAACCATAGAACGAAATCGGAGCTTCGTTAATTTTTGCCAAATCTTGCAAAGGTTGCCCCATTTTCAAGCCTTCGGGAGAATGCCATTTTCCACCAAATTTATTCAAATAAATCGCTTTTACTTTCGTGCGCGTTTGATTTTTCCAAGTAATGGCAATTTCATTCGCCTCATCTTTATAAACATAAGTACAAGGCTCTTGCACACCTGCTGCGGCTTCTACCTGCCCACGTTTGATGTTGTCAAAACCAAATAATTTCACCAAACCTTCTTCCGTAGTATTATATCGTACTTGCCCAATGCGCTTACCAGGCACAAATGTCCAGTCATTTTCTACCTTATCTGCATCAGATTTTTCGCCCGTAGTACGTGCATTTGCTGCCACTTCTTTGCCTGCATCATCAATGAACTTAATGCCGCCACCATGCACCCAACCCACAACGCCTGCCTGCGTTTTTACCAAATACCAATTATCCTCTAATTTTTGCCCTCGAAAACGGTACTCACTGCGCCTAACCGTGCGATGATACAAATATTCGGCGGTTTCATTTTCTTTCAAGGTTGCCAAATGCTCATACTCATCACCAGGGTAAGCCTTTACACGCAAACCTGTTACCCAAGCCTTGATATTTTTTGCCTTCGAAAGCTCGTTATATTCGTTAGAGGCAGTACGCAAATGCTCCAAGTTGTCCTCCTCTCCCGATGGTGGGTCTTGTATAGGTACAGGATTTGTTTCCGTAGGCTGCGGATCTTCTTGCGGCGTAGGGTCAGGGGTTATAATGTCGGGATTTGCTGGCACATCTCGACTGGTTGTATCCTCTTCCTTTTTTTGCGCGGCACCGGGCTTACAAGCATCACCGAGTATAAATAAGAGTGCAAAAGCTAAGAAAATGTAATATTTCATATCTTGTTGATGGCTTTTTGTGGATAACTTTCTGTTTTGAGGAAAGAAGGATGGTGGGGTGATTATTGTTCGGCACGAGCGAGGACGCTTTTTGCCGAAAACACAGGATTGTTTACCCCATACAACTATAATCACCTAAACACAACTGAGTCAAACCTTCAGACTTAAAGACAAAGATAGGTGTTTTTTTTGAAAGGCTAGAAAAAGCCTGATAGATTCGCCTAAAAAATGCTGCTGGGGACGTTTTTGTATGCAAAAACATTCGTTTGAGTAACCTTTCTGCGATTTCTTTTTACCTTTGTCTTTTATTTTACCCATCATTCTCGCTCTCAAACTTTTCAAAATATGGTAGCTTTTTTCTTGCTAACAAAAAACAAAAGGCGTTTTTTGTTAGGCTTAGTTTTCTTGTTTACGAGTGGATTATTTGCGCAATCCTATCCGCCGATTCAACCTGAAAATATTACGATTATTCGGGATACTTTTGGTGTGCCTCATATTTTTGCCTACGCAAAGGCATATCCTAAAAAGGTGAAAGTAAAGGCAGCCTTTCCGATTACGGAAAAGGACATTGCAGCTGCTTATGTGGTGATGCTGAGTTTTTTAAGCTCTGCACACAAGCCGCTAGGCGATGCGGTGGCGGGTAAGTATGATAATAAAGAGGTTGATTTTAGGGAAGAACCAAAGCATATTGGCTCTAATGCCTACGCGGTTTCGCCTGCAAAGTCGGCAGAACTTACTTATGTATCAATCCGCATTTGCAAATGAGTGGCTTGTTTAGCTTTTATGAAGCGAATTTACAAAATGAAGAAGGTTTGTGTTTTACAGGGCAGGTATCATGTTAATGAACTTTTCCAAAATCCCCCCAGAAATTCAACCTGAATTACAGTTTTTGCAACAACTAAAACTCTTTATCCAAGAAATGAGTGATTTATTTTATGCCGCAGATACCATGGGTAAAATCCTTAAAATCAAGGGAATCAACCCTAAAACCCAAATCTTGCTCATACAACACCTCCGACTACTAGAGCGGCAATATCCCTAAAACCCTAATGTCAGTACTTTTATTCAACGAACTATGGATTATTTGCAACACAATTTAGCTATTTATTACAATTGCAAAGACAAAATCGCCAAAGATGCCCCCAATTTTGATGCACTTGTGCCTTCTTCTGACATCATTGAAGCTATCTTTGGGAAACTTAAACATCGAATGCCTAAGAATCCCAAAGCTGCTAACTCGCTATTTATTCCGCTCTTTACCAATAATTTAACCAAACAAAATGTCATTATGGCTCTTAGCATAACTTCCTTTGCTATACTTAAGCAATGGAAAAAAGGATTCCTTAATGTATCTAAATACATCTCATTTAGGAATATCTTTTTCGCAAAATAGGGAAATATTTATTATCGACGATAAACACGCCAGTTACGAACTTTTTAGACAGATATTTTAACGTAAGTATTCGGTAATAATTAGTTTATGTTAATACTTTCACTTAAAATATTGATAATAAGCGAGTTGAAATAATTTTCCATTATCAATTATTAATTATCCATTACTTATATTAGTCTAAATCTCCTATTTACGATTTTTTCTATCACTTTCACGTCTTTCTCTGCGAGAAATGCGACGGTCTTCTTGTGGTTCGTCCTCTCCGTTTAACATTTGGCGGCGTTCTTCTTCGCGTTGTTTGCGCAAAGCTTCATCGGCTGCCTCATTTGGATTTTGATGTTGCTGCTTCATTTTGCTAAAATCATCGCGCTTAGGTTCTTCGATTTTTTGAGGCTGATTTTCTTCTACATGAAGTTCTGCCTTAAATAACATCGAAAGCACTTCTTGATTAATCGCTTTTAACAAGGTATCAAAGATTTGGAAGGCTTCAAATTTATACACCAACAAAGGATCTTTTTGCTCATAAACGGCATTTTGTACCGCTTGGCGCAACTCGTCCATTTCACGAAGATGTGTTTTCCATTTTTCATCAATCACAGAAAGCACAATGTTCTTCTCTAATTCATCGGTGATAACTGTGCCATTTGTGTCACATACTTCTTCAATATTGACAATCAACTGCAAGGATTTATGTCCATCAGAAAAAGGAACGATGATACGCTCAATTTGTGGGTTAGCCTCTTTCATGTTGCGAATGCCTTCGTTCAACATTTCCGCAATTCTCACACATTTTGCATCATAATACGTTCTTACTTTATCATACAAAATACCTGATAAAGTTGCAGCATCTTCGTTTCCTAAATCTCTTTCCGAAATTTCGGGGTCAATGGCAAAAGTACGAATACAATCTAATTGCAAAGCCTCTGCATCTGCCGTTTCAATATGACGCTCAATGACAGCAGTACATAAGTCTTCCATCATATTGTCAAGGTCAATTTTGATACGGTCGCCATACAAAGCAGCGCGGCGGCGTTTGTAAATTACCTCACGTTGCGAGTTCATTACATCATCATATTCCAACAAACGTTTACGCATCGCAAAGTTATTTTCCTCTACTTTTTGCTGTGCCGTACCAATTTGTTTGGTAATGGTAGGATGTTGAATCACGTCATCTTCTTTGAAGCCTGCGTAGTCCATGATTTTAGACACACGCTCCACATTCGAGAACAAACGCATCAATTCATCTTCCAAAGAAATGTAGAATTGAGAGCTACCCGAATCTCCTTGACGACCTGCACGACCTCTCAACTGTCTGTCAATACGGCGAGATTCATGGCGTTCTGTACCAATAATAGCCAAACCACCTGCTTCTTTTACGCCAGCTCCCAATTTGATGTCCGTACCACGACCTGCCATATTGGTTGCAATTGTAATCGTTCCTGCTTGCCCTGCTTCCGCTACAATCTCCGCCTCTTTTTGGTGATATTTGGCATTCAATACATTGTGAGGAATTTTTTGCATTTTCAACATACGGCTCAACAATTCCGAATCCTCAACTGAAGTTGTACCGACTAATACAGGGCGGCCGCTTTCGCGCATTTGCACTACTTCTTGAATGATTGCATTGTATTTGGCGCGTTTCGTTTTATAAATCATATCGTCCAAATCTTTACGCTGAATTGGGCGGTTTGTTGGAATGACGACTACATCTAATTTATAAATATCAAAAAACTCTTTTTCTTCGGTTTCTGCCGTTCCCGTCATACCGCAAAGTTTGTGGTACATACGGAAATAATTTTGCAAAGTAATGGTAGCAAAAGTTTGAGTTGAAGCTTCTACCTTCACATTTTCTTTCGCCTCAATTGCTTGATGCAAGCCATCAGAATAGCGGCGACCTGCCAACACACGACCCGTTTGCTCATCTACAATCATTACTTTACCTTCTTGCACGATATAATCAATGTTACTTTCAAACAAAGCATAAGCCTTTAACAACTGATTGATTGCATGAAGTAGCTCTGATTTATCGGCATATTCTCTTACCAGTTCTTCTTTTAATTGAAGTTTTTCATTTTCAGGAGTACTCATTAAAGAAATTTCGTGGAAACGCGCCCCTACATCAGGAATAACAAACAAATCTCTGTCTTCCCCTTGTTGGGTAATAAGGTCACGTCCGTTGTCAGTCATTTCGATTTGATTATTTTTTTCATCAATCGTAAAATACAAAGGCTCATCAATTTCGGGCATTCGCTTAGAATTATCTTGCAAATACACACCTTCTACTTTATTCAATAACTGTTTAATTCCTGTTTCGCTCAAATACTTAATCAAGGCACCGTTTTTAGGCAGACCACGATGCGCACGAAGCAAGGCAATTCCCCCATTCTCTTTGTCCCCTGCCGCAATCAAGCGTTTCGCCTCTTGCAAAAATTGGTTTACCGTATCTTTTTGCTTACGCAATAATTTCTCAATACGTGGCTTTAAATCATAATATTGTTGCGTATCTTTATCACGATTTGGCACAGGACCCGAAATAATCAAAGGGGTACGCGCCTCATCAATTAAGACCGAATCCACCTCATCAATAATGGCATAATGATGTAATTTTTGCACCAAAAATTCGGGGTGAGTGGTCATGTTATCACGCAAATAATCAAAGCCAAACTCATTGTTTGTACCATACGTGATGTTTGCACCATAAGCACGGCGGCGATCTTCCGAATTTGGCTCATGCAAATCAATACAATCCACCGAAAGCTGGTGAAATTGGAAAATAGGGCCATTCCATTCGCAGTCACGTTGTGCAAGGTAATTGTTTACTGTTACCAAGTGCAAACCTTGTTCTGCAAGGGAATTCAAGTAAACAGGCAAAGTAGCAACTAAGGTTTTTCCTTCCCCTGTTGCCATCTCCGAAATTTTCCCTTGATGTAACACAGCACCACCGATGATTTGCACATCATAATGCACCATGTTCCACTCGATTTCAGAGGTAATAACCATCCATTTATTGTCCCAAACGGCAGTACTTCCTTCGATGACAACAATATCAGGGCGGCGACTTGCTAGTTCGCGGTCAAAATCCGTAGCTGTTACCCTTAACACCTTGTTTTCGGTCAAACGGCGTGCGGTTTCTTTTACCACAGCAAAAGCTTCGGGCATGATTTCATTCAATACCTGCTCAATAGCTTGGTTAAATTCTTTGCGAACCTTATCCAATTCATCATAAAGTTCTTGCTTTTTCGCAATGTCCGTTTCAACTTCGGCTTCATTCCGAATCGCTTCCATATCTGCGCTTAAATTGGCAGTATGTTCTTTTATACGCGCCCTAAAAGTAGCAGTACGCCCTCTCAACTCATCATCGCTTAAGTTGTGAAGTTTTGCATATTCTGCATTGACTTGCGCCACAATCGGGTACAGTGCTTGAACGTCTTTCTCCTTTTTAGAGGGAAATAGTTTTTTGAGAAAACCAAACATATATTCAATTATCAGTTATCAGTGAACAGTTATCAAATTAGCAGAGGAGATAGAATTTGCCTTCAATCGCATTTTCAGTGCTACTAAGTTGACAAGAAAAAGAAAGGTGTGAAAAAAGCGTACAAATTTAATGAAACTTTTGATGTTTTGTAGTTTATTTTCAGATTTGTTTGTATCTTCGCTTTATTTTATACGACAATTCTGCTTTTAACCTTACTAGGCTTGTCTATTATTCTTTTTTGGTATTGATTTTGTGTTTAGTATTATATACAATTCGCTTTCTCTTTTTACGTACACTTTTTTTCTTGTTAAAATATTGTTGTATGTTTAATTGTACGATTTTATACTAAAATAGAGAAAGGTTCGTTTTTTTTCGAAAAAGTAGCCAAATTTTAGGATATTTTTTGGTAGAAAACGAAAGTCTTCTTAACTTGTCAAACGTTTCACAATAAACTTCTTCAACACAATAAACATGATGAAATCTTTTCGTTTTTTCTTAACGCTTGGTTTTATACTATTTGTTTCACTGGGCTACTCGCAGCCTAAATCAAATGCGGGCGATGATGACGATGCAGATTCTATTGAGGCAGAATTTGACGACATGAAAGCAAAAGGAATTGATGACTTGTTGGCGGAAAGCGATCAAGTGGAAGAAGTCATCAAGAAAGCAAAAGCAGAAATTGTGCAACTTACCCAAGAAAATGTCAAATTGACAGATGAGAGTGATAAATTAGAGAATAAGAATGACGCAATGGCAGAAGAGAGTGAATCTCTTGCCCAAGAAATTCGTTCTTTAAATGAGGAAATTACCGCTTTGAAAAAAGACAATGACGAGCAAGCGAAAGAGGATATCGAGCGAAATTTGGAGGATATTAAGGAGCATGAGAAAAAAATTGCGACAAACGACAAGCAAATGGCGCAAATTGACGCAAAATTGAAAAAAAATGAAGCAGATGTGGAAGATAACGAGGAAGAAATCGAAAAATTGAAGGAGCTGGTAGAGGAGTATAGTAGTGTGATTGCTTCAAATCAGAAGATGAAGAAGTAGGGAGGAGTTTATCTTCTCACCACAAAAAGTTCGGAATCCATTCAAGGATTCCGAACTTTTTGCGGATAATATTAATACTTTTCCTCTGCTTGTAAGGAGTTCAATTTGTCCCTTTTCCGTAAACTTACTTATAAAAATCATACACCTCAGTCCATCAATTCCGTTAAAATAATATCTCGCACTTTGCGCAAAATACCTACGATTTGTTTGCATTTTGTTTCATCGGTTGCGTCAAAGCCGCTACTAATGCAATAGGTTTTTTCGGTCAAAACAGAAAAATACCAGTAACGCCCCTGCACATAGCAGCCATAAACGGGTTTTTCATTGGCATTTTTTGCCTGCCCAATCAACATTCCGCCCAGCATCTGCCCTACGGGGTCGCCCGAATATTTTTTTTCGCGTTTGTATTCGTGTAGAAAGAAATAAGGCGTTTCTATCAATTCGCCTAGCCCTTTCGAAAGCAACATATCCACCGTAGATTTCACCAGCTTCCCTTGAATCGTTTCCGATATATCGCGCTCGTAGTAGATGCTAATCGGCTCGTTAAATTGCGCCAAAAAAATGACCATGCTAATAAACTGCATTTTCAGCTCTTCTTCATTCCAAGAGTCCGCGTGTTTTACCAGTTTTTTTCTCACTTCTTCCAACAGCGCAACCTCATTTTCCTTCAAAACAACTGTATTTTCCCACAAGGAAGTGAGCAAAGGTGGTGCATCAAACGTTCTTGTCAATCCAAAAGCTCTTGCTAAAATAGGCTCTAATAAATCGATGCTTTTTGTTTTTGACATATTTTTAGTTTTTTATCTTCTTAGGGCAAAGATACGAAGATTTCAGTTGAACAGGTACGCTTTATAAAAAATAACCTCAAAAAAAAGGCTTAGGCGAGTCCGCAAAAGCCCTTTCTATCCTATCCGCTGCAGGCGACAACTACCCTGTAATATATACTTTCATTGCCTTTGCCAGCGCAAATTCTGGGTTAGCGAGGGCGATGTTTTGGGCAAAATAAGTGAAAATACTGCCCCACACTTCCATCGAAATTTTACCTTGTGCAAAAAGCATAACACATTGATAATTAACAGTTAATGAATTAGAAGTTCCCGCTATGTCCACATAATCAACTTCTCCATACTTATCCCACTGAAAATTGACATAATACTTTCTCTGCGCCAATTTCACAAAATCAGCTTTGCTCTTACAGTCTATTAATTTTTTTTGTAATTCCTCCTCTTCTTTCCCTTCGCCTTTCCCATACACCTTCAACTGTTTTATCACAAATTCCGCCATTTCCTTTACTAATACCTCCTCTTTCAATTCCCACACCCAATCCCCTGCTTTTTCAGTCCTTTCAAAAATCGCCAAAGGATAACCCCCATTTTGCAAGGCAGTTTCAGCCTCCTCTACAGTAGAAAGCCCTGCCCGTTTAATAACCGCTTTACTCACGCTAAAACTCGCGCACAGCCCAATTGCTAGATATTGTCCCATAAATATAATTGTTAAACATAATGGGGTTTTTACGAATAATATTAGTAAAAGGTTGGCTATTTGATGTTTTATTTAGAAAAAATAAGGCTATGCTTGATAATTAGCGGTGGCATTTTTCAACTTCGTTTTTAGTTTGGGTATTACGTTCTCTATAATAATGCGATAAATTGAGCGCCCTTTATCCTTGCTTCCAAAGCCTAATCAAATCAAAAAAATATGGAACGACAGTATATTGTTCATTCCTCACAAAAGTAACTGTCATTGCTTCGTATAAATTGCTTATATCAAATCCAATCTCATTTTTATGGGTATGGATTTGATATAAATGATAGGCATCGTCTTGTGTGCCTTTTATGTTATTAAAACCTTGCTTTGAGCCTACAAAATATAGACTGTGCATCTCGTTGTACCATAAACCAGTATATTGCAGTGCTTCATTACCAGTTGGGGAAATCGTTTTGGTTGATTGATTCTGTTCCTGTGCTTCGTGTCGTAACCTAATAATTTCTTTTAGTCTTTCTAAATTAGGCATTACTCGATGCTCATTCAAGGATTCAATTTCCAAACATAAACCATTCCCAATAATAAACATAGCGTTTCTCTTATCTATTTCCTCTTCCTCGTTATCTTCTTCTTTTGCTTTGAATTTTGAACTAAAATATTGATTCAAAGTGTTTTCTGATAAATTATAGGAGAGTAATTTTTGATTTCGCTTTGCAATATCCTTTTCCATATCAATAAACTGAAAATAGTTATCTTCAACATACATCAATACATTTTGATAAATATAGGCAATGCTATCCATATTTACACTAAACATTTTCCTTTCATTAGAAAAACAAGGCAAACAATAGTCATTTGTTACAATTTTTCGCTTTTGTTTGATGTACGATTTTAAGAAAAGCTCTTTTAAAATAACAGCCATTTTATGCTTTGAATTTCCCTCTTCCTTTGTATCTAAAAGCGTGTAAGCGAGGTATTTATCAATGCTTTTTGATTCATCAGAATCTTGTAGATTTACTATCCAAGTATGCAAAATCGCATTAGGGTATTTTTGATATAATTTTACTTTTGCATCTTCTATTTTCCTTGTCGTATCTTTAAAAAGCAACCCATTTTTTTCAAATGCTTTTTTATCCATATCATATAACACGATTGTAGGCGTATTTTCGTCAATGATATTGCCGTTTTGCTTGACAATAATATCAATACCTTCTTTGGTGATATGATTATTGATAAATTCAATATATCTATCAACATCATACGTCTTATTTTCTCTTATATCGTGAACA
>JBJXHA010000483.1:0-8842 GCA_046160275.1 Bacteroidia bacterium
AAGGCAAGGGTAGTAACTACTTCAAAATAAAAAAGCGTTTTTAAGCCCATTCGCCCCAATTCTTTGAGATTCGCATGACCCGCAATGCCCGTTATCAATGTGCCAAACAACAAAGGCGCGACCACACTTTTAATCAGTTTCATGAAGATTTTCCCCAAAATGTCTAAATCTTTTGCCACCGTAGGAAAATCCACGCCAATTTCAGCTCCCATAAATAGGCTGAACACCACCCAAGTCGTTAGGTGATTGCGACTATAACTAAAATACGCAAACAACGCGAGAAAGGCATATCGCCCAAAACCTAGCACCTCGGCAGGCACGCCGCTCACCTGATGCAAAATTGCCACTATCGAAAAAATACCGATGAGTGCGCCAAGTAATATATTACTGCTTTTCATGGAATGTTAATTTGTGGGCAAATTAGTGTTTTTCTCGTTAAAAAGGAAAAATTTTTTATTGACACAAAACCCTACCAAAATTAAGAATAAAATCCTAACTTTGTCCTCTATTTGAAATAATTCATTTTTTGCAAGATAACAGCCGACAAAAATATGAAAACATCATTCTTGGGGATTCTTACTTTTTTTTTCATTTCGCAAGCCTTCGCACAAGGCAATGATAGCCCACTTGCGGGGCAGGATAGTATGGTGTTAGAAAACGACCGTATTACGGAAATCATTGAAAGTGAAAAACCAATTTTGGGGATTCCTGTCCGAAAAGTGAAAGAACCTAATACAAGTGAGATTCGCTATAATCCTAAAACTTATTATGTAGAGTCGGAAATCGAATTGCCGCCTGTGCAGCCGCAGGCGTTTCAGCCCAATTATGCCAAAGCAGATACAGGTTATCGCAATTTGGTAAAATTGAGTTTGGGAAAATACATCACGCCTATGATACGGGTTGCCTTAGTGAATCCAAAAGGTTCTGCCCTCAAATATGGTTTGGATTTTACACATCTTTCTGCGCATTTAGATGCCATTCCTTTGCGTAATTTTCGCGATGATGGCTTGACCTTTCGCTTGCAAAAAAAGCTAGGCGACAATGATTTGAGCTTCAAATTTTCTGCTTTTAATACTTCCTACTTTAATTATGGGGGAAATTTTCGTGGACAAGACACGATTTACAAAGATTCTTTGGCAAAAACGAGTTTTTCGGGCGTGAAAGATTCCCTACGCAATGGCTTTACGCAATTAGATTTGGGCGTAAATTGGAAGCATGAAATTCCCGCAAAAGGGAAATTTGGTTATGGAGTAGGCTTCAAAGTGTGGGATATTATTAAGCAAAAATCTTTGTTTCGTGCAACAAAGGAAGGGCATAGTTTCAATGAGTTAAACCTCGCACTTTCTCCTGAATTTCAATATCTTATCGGCAAAGTTTATTCCTTAGATTGGAAAAATGACATAATTTATGGCAACCTTTTGGGCAATCTTATCACAGCCCAACACCGTATTTTGGCTCGTTCACAGCCGCAATTTGTGGTAGAAAACGGTGCTTGGAAAGTGCGTGTAGGGGCAAATGTAGCCTATTATCACAATGCAGCCGATACGGTTTCTAAAAAATTTGGTGTTGCGCCTGCTGTTCAGGCGGAATATGAGCTGATTCCCATGAAAATGTATTTGCAAGCAGGAGTTGTAGGAGGTATGAAATACAACGACCTTTTTCATGCTTTTGGTGAAAATCGCTTCTTGTCAAGTGCAGCAGAGATTCGCCCGTCTTTTGAACCCTATCATGCTTATCTGGGAACAACTAGTTCCGCGTTGCAAAAGTTAAATTATTCGGCAAAGGTGTATTTTCGACAAGTAAACAACCAAATGATGTATGTTACTCCTGTTGATGGTCGCTATTTTGACATAGAATATGTGAAATTATACAATGCAGGGGTCAAACTTGAGGGGGTGTATGAAGTGAATCGTAGCTTGCAAGCTGGCGCAAGGTTTAATTATAATTTTTACCGAACTGATAACAGCAAATATCAAAACAAATTTTTGCAGCAACCTGCGGTAACAGCTCAAATTTTCGCGCATTATGTTTGGAACAATAAACTAAATGTGCAACCCACCTTATATATATATGGTGCTACGCCGATGGCGGTTTCGGAGGTCGCAATTGGAGGGCAAACCTTGCAAAAACGCCCTTTCTTTGCTGATTTGAGTTTTAATGCAGATTATCGAATTTCTAAAAGATGGTCGGCTTTTGTGGGCGCAAATAACCTGCTTGCCCTGAAATATCAACGCTGGTGGAACTACATTGACCGCCGTTTTGACTTCAGAATTGGCACAACATTTGCTTTCTAATCTTGCCTATAGTCTATTTAATTGTATAAATCTACGCAAAATACTACACGTATCTGCGTAGATTTTTGCATTCTAGCACCTCTTTTATGTTAGAAATCGTGTTTAATCTGAACAAAGAAAGATTTTTTTTAAAAAGGTACTTCTTTAAATCAATTAATTATGATTCATGTTTTTAATTATAATTTTCTGTGAAATTTATTTTAAGTGAAAATAGCTAATAATCAACCGTTTAGCATCAATCAAGGAAATATATTCCATAATTATTTTTTTATGTAAAAATAATAAAATTTCTTTCATCTCGTTTATTCCTCATGTAAGTAATTGGGAGGCTTGTGGTTTTTATTTTCAATACTTACCTATATCTTTGTCATATCAATCACAAACAATTTATTTTATCCATTCACCATTCAATTAAGATTATCATGAGAACGACACTACAAACCTTGGGAATTTTGACATTCTTGTTATGCTTCGGAATGTCCAGTTATGCACAATGTATCAAAGGCGATTGCGAAAATGGCAAAGGTACTTTTGTAGATACAGATGGAAACAAATTCGTTGGAAGTTTTGCAAATGGCAAACGCAATGGCTTGGGAACTTGTACCTACGCAAGCGGTGACCGTTATATTGGAATGTGGAAAGACGACCAAGCAAATGGCGAAGGAGAATATTTTTCCAAAAATGGAAATTATTTTGCAGGTTCATTCAAAAATGGAAAAATGAACGGAAAAGGTACTTTTCAATTCAGTAACGGAAATATTTATGCAGGTGCTTGGACTGATGATCAACCAAATGGTTCAGGTACAATGCAATTCACAGGTGGCGGTATGCTTTGCGGGAATTGGACAGTAGGAAAAGTAGAAGGCGAAGCAGTATATCGTTATCCAAATGGAGATATGTATGTGGGTGTTATGAAAAATAGCAAACGCGAAGGATATGGTTCTTTTGTTACCAAAACAGGCGATAAATACGAAGGAAATTGGAAAGATAATTTGAAAAGTGGCGAAGGGAAAATGCTTTATGCCAATGGAAATGTATATGAAGGAGAGTGGGTAACTGGACAAATGAACGGAAACGGCAAAATAACCTATGCAGATGGCGGACAATATGCGGGAACTTTCCGTAACAATTTGCCTGATGGAAAAGGAAAAATGACTTTTGCAAATGGTGACACCTACGCAGGAGACTGGTCAAACGGTAAAATGAATGGCGCAGGAACTTACACCGCAAACGGAGGCGAAACCTTCAAAGGTAAATTCTCTGACGGTCAACAAATAAGAAATTAATCAGTTGATAAGTGAAAGTTCAAAAATAGCAATGTCTTGTTTTTGATAACTGTTCACTGAAAATAACTACACAAAGCGAATATAACTCAATAAAGACAGGTACAAGCGAGAGGCTATGTACCTGTTTTTTTATGCTGTCATTTTGCCCAAAATCTGTATATTTGCAAAAATATCTGCCTTTTTTCATGAAAATACTATTCACACATTCCTATTTTTACCGATTAGATTCCAAACAATGGAATACGCATCAGCCTTACCCACCCTTAGGCACAATGTATGCCGCTGCCATGATGCGAGAGCAAGGGCATGAAGTTGCTATTTTTGATGTGGGATTGTGCCAAGCTCCCGAAGAAATTATGGCTGTTTTGGAAAAAGAAGACCTCGATTTGCTCGTCATTTATGATGATGGGTTTAACTATTTAACCAAAATGTGCCTGACCACGATGCGAGAAGCTGCCTTTGTGATGGCGCAGTATGCCCAAGAATTTGGTGCAAAAGTCATGGTTTGCAGTTCTGATTCTACCGACCATTATGAAAAATATTTGCAAAACGGAGTGGATTTTGTGTTGTTGGGTGAAGGGGAAATTACGTTGAAAGAGTTGGTGGAGGAATTAGAAAAAACAGACGGTGATGTATATAGTGTGCAAGGAATTGTAACTTTGCAAGCAGGAGAAATCGTAAAAACCGCAAAACGTAAGGTGTTAAAAGAGTTAGATACTTTGCCTATGGCAGCTTGGGATTTAGTGGACATTGCGCCTTATCGCCACATTTGGTTGCAGCATCATGGCTATTTTTGCCTAAATATTGCAACAACACGCGGCTGTCCTTACAAATGTAATTGGTGCGCCAAACCAATTTATGGCAATCGCTACAACACGCGCTCGCCTAAAAAAGTGGCAGAGGAAATTGCTTTTTTGACAGAAAAATATGCCGCAGATTATTTTTGGATGTGTGATGATATTTTTGGCTTAAAACCCAATTGGGTGCAGGAGTTTCGAGCAGAAGTGCAGACCAGAAAACTAAAATTCCGCTATAAAATTCAATCTCGCGCAGATTTGCTGTTGGAAGCAGATAATATTCAAGCCCTTGCTGATACAGGCTTAGACATGGTTTGGATGGGGGCGGAATCGGGCTCGCAAGAGATTTTAGATGCAATGGACAAAGGTACAACGATTGCGCAAATCGAAGACGCGACAAAATTGCTCAAAAGTAAGGGTGTGAAAGTTGCCTTTTTCTTGCAATTTGGCTATTTGGGCGAAACCGCTACCGACATTGATAAAACCATCAACCTCGTGGAACGCCTGCTGCCCGATGATATTGGCATTTCGGTTTCTTATCCCTTGCCTAACACCTCCTTTTATGACAAAGTGAAAGCTGATTTGAAAGGAAAAGCGAATTGGACAGACTCCGATGACTTGGCGATGATGTTTAAAAACACTTATCCGCCAGCTTATTACAAAAAACTGCATCGCTTTGTCCACAAAAAATACCGCATTGCGCAAGGCTTTTCCTTTCTCCAAAACCTATCTTCTTCCACCATTTCCTACGATAAACTCCGCCGCATTGCCGCGATTGCCTATTATTTTCCGACTTTGTTGTGGGATAGTTATCAGTTGGAGAAGTTGAAAAGGTGGGAGTAATCAAATTTTCTCAAATAACGCCTCAATTCCCATTTCTCCATCTATTAAGCCAAGTCTATTTTCATTGTGTTTTAGCCCAAAAACGCTGATAGTTAGCTGAAACTATGCAAATATAAGCACTTTCAGCTAACTATCATCGTTTTTGGGCTGAAATTTTTTCCCGATATAAAAAGGTAAAATTATTTCATGATTTCCGCTTTTGCATTTTCGCTTGTGAGCTTCCATGTTAGCACCTTATCCGTAGTATCAAGTTGCAAACAAGAAAGCAAAGGCGTTTTCGTAAAGTCAATGTCCTCTCCTTTTAGGATATGCGCCTCAAAAAAGGCTGTCATGTCCATTTTTGCATATTTTTTGAGCAGCTCTAAAAAATATTCGCGGCGAAAAGGCGTGTTTTCCTTCTGACAATGTTGAAATAACTCCCACATCACATTATTTAAGCTGTACTGATTATTCGAAGCCTGCTTAATTTTCATGTCAAGGCTAAAAGCAAAGAGCAAACCGCGCCGATAAGGGAGTTTTTCATATTCGAAATTATGCCAAAAATTATGCGTTGTAATGCTATCATTTGGCATATTTTTAACGGGCGAAAGCTGATAGCTCTTGTAAATTTTATTCATTTTATCTAACCATTGCTTTTCATCTATCAGCCCCGAACACAACATATTTTTGTAGCAAAAATAATCCGTAAAACCTTCTGAAAACCAATAATCTAGCGTTTCTAATTCGCTATTTTGGATTTTCCCGCCAATCCAATTATGCATCAATTCATGGTTAAAAACCGCTTCTACGCCTTCCCAATTTTCCGCTAACCCGTCATTATTTGTAATAAAACAAGCAAAAGCATTTGTCAAACCCGTTCCCAAAATACCAAACGCTTTAGCCTGTGCTGTCCATTCGCCATAAGAAGGTAGTGCGCTGATAATGAAATACTTATCTGTATAATCATTCCAAAAACTGCGCTGTTGTGGAATCGTTTTTTCCAAAACTTTGACAAACTCCTTTTCCTTATCAAATTTCCAAGTACCACGAATCAACAGATGCACAGGTTTCCCTTTGATTTTTAGCGCGTAATCGCGGAAATCTCCGCCCAACCAAACCCCATGTTGAAACTTCTGCAAGGTAGTTTTGATTTTTTGTCGTTTTACATTTGCGCCAAAACTATTATAAATCAAGAAGTTAGAAGGAAAGTTTTTCCATTCCACCTGAAAAAGATGTTTTGCTTCGCTATAATCTGCGGACAAAGGATACATGAAAAGCGTATTGTCCATTAAATGAAAATAGGAGGGCTGAATGAGTGGCAAATGTCCTTTTTTGCCCGTGATACTATCCTCAAAAATTTGGGCAATTTGGTAACGAATTTCCACTTTTTGAGAAGGAAGGTGCTGAACAATCACTTTGTTATTTCCCGCATCAAGCTGAATTTTTACCTCTTTTTGAGGCGATTCTATCCACACAAGCCCTTTTTGCAAGCCTTTGTCGCCCCAATGCGCATCGGGATAATGAAGTTCTGTTATCCCTCTTTTGTTTCCTTGAAAACGAAATGCTATTTGCAAGTTTTTGAGGGATTTTTGTGCTAAAATGGGCGAAACGGTATAGCTAAATACTTGATTATCATTGCCTCCTACGCCTACCAATTCAGTTAGGGCAGAGTCTTTTTCATTCAAAATAATATAAAAGCGAACTATCTTATCTTTTCTCATTTCAAAAGTAAGAGAATCGCAATCAGAATGAAAAACGACTTTCACTTTTTTGTTGTCGCATTTCACCTGCCAACTATCGGGTTTCAGTTCAGGCGAAATTGTCCATTGATTTTCTTTGCCATTTTCTCGAAAAAAAATCTCTTTTTGATGCGATTTCATCACAGGAAGAGATTGAGCCGAACCGTTCAAATCGGCAAAGAAGATAAAAAGAAGAAAACAAAAATACCTTTCCATTGAAAAAATGATTAATTTATACCCTTATTTAAAATGCCTAAGATAATACTTTTTTCTGACCTTTTCACTCCTGTTGTCAAAATCTAGGTAAGCAAGTCAATTATGAAACATAAAAAGTTACTTTTGATTTGCCCAATTATCAAAAATTCCCAAAAAACCTTATCTTTGTAACCACAAAACTATAATGAAACTACCAAAAATAAAAACATGAAAACAGTTGTCGTTTTAACAGGTGCGGGCATTAGTGCCGAAAGTGGCATTTCTACTTTCCGCGATAGTAACGGTTTGTGGGAAAACCATGATGTCATGGACGTGGCATCTCCAAAAGGTTGGAAGAAAAACCCTGAATTGGTGCTGCGTTTTTACAATGAAAGGCGCAAACAAGCGCGAAGTGTGAATCCTAACGCGGGGCATTATGCCTTAGTGGAATTGGAGGAAAAGTATGATGTTCAAATCATTACGCAAAATGTAGATGATTTGCATGAACGTGCAGGCTCTACCAACATTCTGCATCTTCACGGAGAGTTGAATAAGGTTCGCTCTGTCAAAAATGAGCATTTAATTAGCATTGTCGAGGGGGATATAAACTTGGGTGATGTGGGGCTTGATGGCGAGCAACTTCGTCCACATATTGTTTGGTTTGGCGAGGCAGTTCCCAAAATTTCGGAAGCCGTACAAATTGCGCGACAAGCAGATTTTCTCCTCATTATTGGGACTTCGCTAGTCGTTTATCCTGCTGCAAGTTTGATAGATTTTGTTCCTGAAGGGACTCCTATTTACGTCATTGACCCGAACAAACCTGAAGTCAGTCGGCGTAAAAACTTGCATTTTGTGCAAAAAAGAGGGACAGAAGGTGTGCCAGAAGTGGTAAAGGAATTGTTGGGATTAACATAAAATCAATACGAGATAAGCATTAGTGAACAATTAACAGTTATCAGTAAACAGATATAAAGTATTGATAATTATTCTTTTGTAATAAAAAATAACACAAACTAATTATTACCGAATACTTAGTTTTTCCTTTTATTCAAAAAATATAAAGGCTAGGCTCTTAGCCAACAAACCCTAACGCTATCGGTTATCTAAATAACGAAGCGTTAGGGTTATCTTTTTACTAAAAAAACGCAACCTTTTTACTAAAAAAACAGTAAAAACCTAAAAATAATTACAATTATCTACATTATTTAACAAAATATGCACATTTCTTTATCTGACCACAAGGAGCGCATCGAGCGAGCACGAAAATATTTAATAGATTCGCTCTATTATGATAGAGGCAAAGAACTTGTCAATGAATTAATTGATTACCTAAAAGGTGATCTCGACAATCCACCACAATTTACACCGAGCGAAGCCTATTCCTTGTACCGTACTCCACACCTACTTTCTGATGTAGGCGAATGGGACGAAATAGATGAAAAATTGATGCTGCTTTATATTAATTCGGGAAATTGGAAAAATCCTAACAATTATTACGACTTTATGAATGCCTTGATAGATGAATGGGCTTACAAACAAATTCAAAATGAAGGAGATAGAGATCATTTTCCGCAAGTTGTGGCTCAATTAGAACAATATGGAATTAGCCAAGAAGAAACACTTACCCATATTTTTCGTAACTATCAATATTCCTATCACCTTGAAAAAAGAGGAATAACAGAAAAAAAAATGACCTCTTTGGGCAAGCG
>JBJXHA010000484.1:0-7111 GCA_046160275.1 Bacteroidia bacterium
ATAATTTCGCTGTGAATATGGCTAATGCCTTTTTGCTGTAATTCCTTTTGAATACGATGCAATGTAGCTTTACTTTTTCGAATGGCGTATTCTGATGCTTCCGAAGGCAGCACACGCACAAGTTGTAATTGCGCTTTTTCGGGCTGAAAAAAGCTGTGAAAAGTGTTAAAAAAATGGCAGGGTAGGGTGTCGGTGGTAATGGGATAGAGGATTTTTTGGAAGCTACTTGTTTCTGCAATCGTATGATAGGTAAGCACAGGACAAGGAGCCGCGCTAATTACTTGCGTTACGCGATTGGCGAGGGGAACTTTTGCCAATTCATCGGCAGTTTGCATGGCGAGAATGATACAATTTGCCTTACAAACTTCCGCTTCTTTGATAATCTCCTCACTAATTTTGCCATATCGCACCTCTTCTTCGCAAACAATGGTGGAGGGAATATAAACCTGTTTGTATGCCGCTAATTTATCGAAGACTTTCTGTTTCATGTCTTCCCATCTTTTTTCAAACCAATCCTCTTCCTCTATATCAAAGCCATAAAAGCCCGCCATCACATCAGAGAGCTTGCGAACTACATAAAGCAGGCGAATTTTTCCGCCATAATGCAAGGCAATTTCCACTGCACGTTGCAACATAATGGGCGTAGTATATGAAAAGTCTATCGGACAGAGTATGTGCATATTGTTATAAGATGGAGGACAAAAAAAACTGTGTAAATAATTTTTTGACTGTTAAATTTCCCCAAGTGAATCAGAACGCTATACAAGTTTACTTCTTTTTTTTGAATTTCCAAACTTTTAGGTGAATAAATGCAAGGTTTTAAAAAGAAACGGATTTATACCCATATAAAGTGGTATAAATCCGTTTCTTATCGAAAAAATGCTACTACTAAGCTGCCTCGTCCTCATCGTCCTCTTCCCACTCGTCAGCGTAGGTAAGGGCAAGCTCCAATAATTCTTTTAATTTTGACTCTGAAATGCCTGCTGCTTTGGCGAAATTTTCGCAAATAGCAAATTCTGAATCATAGACTACGCCATCGGCAGCAGCAATTGTGAGCATATCGCCCAAATCAGCTTCATTTTCTTCGTAGTTGTCATGCAACACAAACTCCAAATTTTCGGCAGAAATAATAGGTTTTAGTTCTGCAGGGGTAAGCCCCATATCCGTGCCAATTTCAATTAGCACTTCTTTTTCTTCTGCATCTAAGGAATCATCGGCAGCCGCTACTACCAACAAATTTTGAAATGATTTTAGTTTACTTTCTGTACTCATGGTATCAGTTATTTGTCAATGAAATGAGTGATTTTTGAGAATCGGCTGCAATTTACGCCTTTTTTGCATACTCTCAAAACCAAGCCATTACTGCCGTTGTAATTCCCATATTATATTTTCGTGCTTTTCCGTTCTTTTCAAAAATAGGAAACTCTGAATAATAAGATTTGTATTCTGCGCGAAGTAAAATATTTTCAAATAATAAATAGTCGAAATTTGCAGAAGCACCACTTACACGAAATCCTTTCCCTTCAGAGGTTTTTACAATGATTTCTTTTAAATCTTGATAATATTCCGCACGAACACTATACGAAAGTTTGTCATTGAATTGTCTTCGGTAAATAATAACAGGCGAAAACCACATACTTGTATCAAAGCGTGCAAAAGTATTGGTTTCTGTTCCCGCATCTAAACCCACGATTAAACCCCATTTTTCTTTTTTATAAATGCCATAGAAATTATGGAAAATGCGCAAAGCCGCAGGATTCTCTTTGCCTACAAAAGTACTGTAATTGAAGGTAAATTTCTCAGAAGGTTTGTATAAAAGTTGCGTTCCTCCCGAAATCCGCGACAATCTTTGACTGCCTCGCCACACATTTTGCCAGCCATTTAATGCCAACAAAGAAAATGTCCATTTTTGATTGGCAGAAACAGAAGTAAGTTTTGCTCCACTTTCATAATAAGGCGAATTTTCGGCTAACATACTGCGTGTCAATGTCCAACAATCTTTTCCTACGGCACTTTCAATGCCAATGTGCGAAGCAAAAATCCCTGCATCTAACCAAATATTTTTCTTTTTTGACAATTTATAGCCCACATTGGCTTCGTTGATAAATTGTATGACTTTCGGCTCATCAGCCAAATTATACCTTCGATACGAACCTGTCATTAATGCCAAATTTGCTCGCAAACGCTCTTTTTCATAAGCCGCTTTGAGATAACCTAAATTCACGGAAAAATCGTTGTGGCGACTGTGATTATAGGTGAAAAATGGGCGCATTTTATCACTTGGTCGTTGAAAATCATAGGCATAATACACTTCTTTGTAACCCGAAAGTTGAAGGTTTTGGGCAGAAAGAGCGTTATAACACAATAAAAAGAAAATATAGATGTAGATACCTTTCATGTTTTTTTGCTTAGCAGTGCTAATTGGTAGTAAAAAAGGCGAAAAAGTTACGTTACGTGGTATGGAGGGAAAGCGAAATCGAGTTTAGAGCTCTCAAAGAACCCCAAACTTGATTTCTCTTTTCTTAGCGATTCATCTGTAATTGCAGATAACTCAACATATTAGAAAGCGCAATAAATGCTTCTTTTTGTGAAGTAAAAGGGTTGCCTTCGTGTGGGAAATGGGCATTGAGAAAGGCAAAAGTCTCTTCCATTTGCAGTTGCGCCCATACATTTGTCCAATTCTGGCGATTCCAATAACGAACTGCGCCCTCCATTTCGATGAGTTGCTGCAAAAATTGCTGCTGATAACTGTTTCCGAACCAATAATCTAAGTTTTCTTGTTGATGTGCAATGCCTTTAGGGGCAGAGAGAATGCCTTTCGGCTGCAAACGCGCCACCGTCATCGAAGGCGTAAAGAAATAATTATCGGGGTAACTAAGCCAATCGGCGGCAAATTGGTCTAAAAAGTTGATGGCAAAATCTATGTCTGATAAATCTTGATAACGCAAGGTCAGCATGGCTACTTGGTCGCGCTTCACTTCCTCTCGAATTTGTCTTACATATTCTGCTGGGCTAGTTTTCTTTTCTTTGGCAAAAATGCTTTTCAAATCCGCAGATAAATGTGCATTTCGAAGCAAAAGGCTGGGCTTTCGCGTAAATCGTTCAGGGAGAGTGAGATAGGGTGTATAAACTTGCGCATTATTCGCCTTTTTTAGCCATTCTTCGCTAGGTTCGCACAAAATTCCTGTGAAACTTTTGCTTGCCAAATCATTCGCCATCGAATCTGTATAAATACATTGTGGCGAATAAAAAACAAGCGGTTCTTGTTCAAAATAATTCCTAATTTTGGTGGAAAGTTGTGCCGTTTCTTCTAAAAAAGTAGTGGGACTAATGAAAGCCGCCAAAGAATGATGGTAAGTTCCTGCCAAAAATTCCGCGCAATTTGTCCAGCCTAATTTTGCAAAAGAACTCAATACATCTGGGCGATATTGTTCCAATTGTTGAATCAAAACGCCACTTGTATAAAAAGCGAGCCGAAAATTTCCTTTATACTTTAAAAAAAGTTCTCGAATTTTTGTATTTAGAGGGCTGTAGCATTTTTCTGTCCAATAATCGGTATTGGCTTTCATTTTTGCTGCATCTTCAAGGGGTTTCCCCGCCGCCAAATCTAAAAAGCGGAAGTTACGTAAGACGATGGGCTGATGAACCTCAAAACAAAGGCAAACACTAGGCATTATTTTGTAATGAAAATAAAATAAACTATTTTATAAGTCAACTTATCTGAGTTGAAGCTGCAAAGTAGCACATATTTTCTGGTTTTTGTAAAAAAAATCTGTTTTTTCTCATAGAATTGCTTATTTTTGTTTTTAATTTTATTAATGAATATAGTGGGGAGGTAAATTTAAGCAAAGGTTTTATATTGACAAATAGAACTATCAACTACTTAAACTAAGCTACTCGCTTTTCATTATTAACTACTCACTACTTATGCGTATTTTTATCGGATTAATTGTAACATTTTTTTTAAGCACTCAACTTTTTGGGCAAAACAAATCGAAGGTGAAAGTCTATGAGCAAAAATATATGATGCCTTCTTTTCTATCTATCTCTTCTGTTCAAGATAGTACAGGTGAGATAAATTCTACACCTCGTTATACGCTTTTCCCAAACAACGAATCGAATGTAAATGTGGATTTTGGTAAGTATGTGGGCATTTTTTCGGGACTAGGTGCGCGAAATGTGGGCTTTATTTCTTATGAAAACAACGGAACTAAGGTAAAAAGGCGAATGATTTCCTTGAATGTGCCGCTTGCCTTAAAATTAGGAGATTTATATAATTGGTATGTGTATGGGGGAGCAGGTTTTGACTTGGCAATCAATTATCGCCGCAAAACTTTTATGCCTGATGGCAAACAAAGCTACCAAAAATGGTGGACAAGCGATGAATTTCGTTTTTTTCAACCCACTACTTTTGTTGGATTTAATTACAAGTGTGTGGATTTTAAGGTGGAATATTTTTTGAATAATATGGTAAATCAAAAAAGTAAAACTACCTTATTTGGACAAAATAATTATTACCGCAATTTTCAAGTGCAAACGCTTTTGTTTAGCCTTGGGATTCGTGGCGATTTTACAAAATATTGGAAAGATAAATTAAAAGACAAACTGCCTAATTTGCCTACTCCGCCAACTCCTAAGAAGGAAAAGGGGACAAATGTGTAAACAAAGGAAGCGTGAAAAGGGAAGCAGGAAATTGTGATGCGAATAAAGCAAACGCCTAGAAATAGCATTTCTTTTACCGCGAAGTTTCACGAAGTTTTTCACAAAGGAACACAAAGAAATGCCTTAATGCTTGGCTTTGCGTTCCTTTGTGTGAGTACTTCTTTTACTTTGTGGTTCTTAGCTTCCCAATTATGCCTGTTTGCTGATAACTGATAATTGTTAACTGGCACTTAGGTATTTTCCAATGAAAATTTGTTCATTTTTCCCTTTTCACTATTCCCTTTTCCTTTCAACGCTTTCCCATTACCACTGTAGTATCATCATACAAAATCGTATCATTGAGTAAGGCAAAATACTTGGGTAACTCAACAGGATGACGAAAAAGCCTATCTTCTTCCAAAATATTTTTTACTTTGGCAACTGTCCCATTTTCTAGCAATAATTCTCGATGCTCATCTTGCAAATAATTTAAGCCATCAGTGGCAATCAAAAATTGTTCTATGGTTTCGGTGCGATATTGATAAGAAGAAAATGCACGTTTTGCATCGTCAATTAGGTTCATGGCGAGATATTCTGGGCGATTTTGCTGATTAAGCACCCACCAATTTTCGTTAATAGCAAAAATTCCATCACCTGCGGTAAAAACATAAGTATTTTCTTCTTGTATCACAATTCCGATGATGGTAGTCAGCAAATAACTGTGAACAAACTCCTCTTTTTCTTCTTGATTATTAAGGAGTTGTAGCCAGTATTTTTCAAGGGCAGTTTGCAGTTGCTCTAAATGAAAAGGCTGCTGCGAAAAATGTTTTTTACAATAATTTCCCACAAATTGCGCAGAAAGTTGCGCCCCAACTTCGCTATGATGCGCTGAGCCACAGCCATCGCACACAACAGCTACCAATATTTCTTCATTCTGAAACAAAAAATAAGCATCTTGATTATTATACAGGAGTTGGCGATGCGTCTTGCCAATCATAGAGGCACAGGCAGTTTGAAAAGGCATAATGAATAGAAAAAAAATTTATGAAATTAGGGTAATTCCTAGACTACTTAATGGTAAGTCATGCAGTTTATGGTCTGTTGTAGCAAAGTATATTTCAATATTGGATTGTACTCTTTGTAACGCAGTTGCTACATGAATTGCATCAGTTAGTTCTATATTTTCATCTTTTATTGAGTACTTTGGCACAGAAATGAATTTCTCGCAAGTGTCTAAACTAAGTCCTTCGATACTAAACCATTTAGGAGGTTGTTCAATAAACCAGCGAACTTTATTTATACTAAATCGTGCCTTAGAAATCATAGTAAACTTATTCAATATTTCAATAAAGGCAAATGCTGAGGCAACTACTTTCCCATTTTCTACCTCCTCTTCAGTAATGATAGGGTTTATTATTTTTAAAATGTTGGTTTTCAACAAAGGGCATTCTTTTAACGCTTCATATTTACTACTAGGATTATACTGTGCTAGTAAGGCGGCACAATAATTAGTATCCAATACACATTCATAATATTTACCATTCGGTTTCATACTCTAATATTTCGTTTATCAATTTGTATGGATTTATTTTTTGATCTAAAAAATATTCTACGAAATCACCATCTTTTATGCATTTACTCAACTGATAGGCATCTAGTTCTGGAATATAAATATCAGATTTTCTACAATTATTGAAATAATGAAGGAGTTCTTTATCTGTATCTCCTTCTATCTTTCTATTCTCTAAAAATAAGAGAAAATCCGCAATTTGTATTTTACCCAATACTCCACCTTGCTCAATATCAAAAGGTTGGAGGTTTTTAAAACAAAGGGCTTCGATTTCGGGTTTTGTGAGAAATCGTTCTATCATATCTCATTTAAGTTGGTTTCTGTTTCTTGCATCTTCTCTTCATCTTCTTGAATGGTTTGGTTTTTGGCAATAGAAGGCTTCCATATAGCCTCTATATCTTTTTGACTAATAGTTGTTCGATTATATTTTACAGCTTCCTCTACTGCTTTTGATAATAATTCTAAATATTTGCCAGGTATATTATAGGACTCAACAAATGCATAATCTAAGGCTTCTATTTCAAAAGGAGCAATACTTTCATCATTCACCTTTTGTAAACGCGCCGCATTCAAATAGGCTTTTGCTAATGGAACAGCAAATTCTTTTTTTATAGGGCTAAAAAATATTGTAAAGTATGTTGCTTTTTCTCCCCCTATATCTGCAAACCTTTCAAGCCCCGCAGTTGCCCAATGTTCTCCTAATATTTGCTGAATTTGTGGGTGGATTGTTAATAAAAGTTTAAAAAAATTGATATTAGCGTTCTCATTGTTACCATCGGCAAAATAATAACGTAAGTTTTCACAAAATGCCTTTTTCTCCGATGTGTTTTGATTAGTTATAATTTTCTCTGCCTCATCAAACAACAAAAAACAATTAGAAAACTGAGCTACTTTTAACAA
>JBJXHA010000485.1:0-16661 GCA_046160275.1 Bacteroidia bacterium
TCCATAATGCCCCAAACTGCAAGCATTACATAGAAAAAGTAAGCTCCTTTTTTCAAAAAAGGAAGGAGTTTGGACTTGAGTTGTAGCAAATGTTAGTGAATTTATTCAAATTACTCAAATATCCACGCGCTCATTAAGCCTTTTTTGGCTTTGTACTCTTCCACTTTTTTGCGGTCGCTGCTATGAAATACCGAAATACGATATACCCCTGCGTTTGCGGGTAAAACGGTGGCATTTAGCCCTTGCGCTTTTAAATTATCGGCTTGTTTTTGGGCATCGGCAAGGGTTTTTGAACTCCCCGCAATCAAATGATGCGAGCCACTTGTACTAGTTGGCGACATTTGGCGTGTATTGGTAGTTGTTGCTGGTTTGCTAGGAGCTTTAGGCATTGCCCTTACGTTGCTTGGTTTATTTTTGTTAGGTGTTTTTTCCGTTGAGGCATCTGTCAGCAAGTTATCCAAAGAAGCGGCTTCTTCTGCTTTTTGCTTTTCGGCTGCTGCCGTTGTTGCACTATGCGTATTCACCACTAAATTTCCATTTTCATCTTCTGTGGCAATGATATTTTCGATATCGCCGCGCGAAGTTCCTGTTTGTACTTCTCGCGTATTTATGTTAGCCGTTTTTGCATTTACTTCTTCCAAAGAGGACAAGCCATCGGAAACAGGCGCACTATTTATGTCGCGTGTATTGCTGCCTGTCAAGGCGATAGTGTCAGTAATCACATCAGAGGCAGCTAACTCTTGTGAGGTATTCGTGCTGTCTTTGGCTGAAATTGAGGTAGTTGTATTTGCTTGTGTTTCAGGCGATGAATTTTTCATTTTCCAAAATACGCCCAAAATACCACCCATAAATAGTAAAATAATAAGGGACTCTAGCCAGCCCAAAGAAAAAGGAATTAGTGAACGACTCATAAATATAAGTATGAATGTAAGGTGAATAGCTTTTAGTAATTGAGAATGAATAATTGAGAATGATTTTAAGTCGCTCATTATCAAATATTTGAATCTGTAAAGTGCCACAAATGAATTTTGACCAAGTGTATCAGCATTGTGGAATCACAGAATCTTTTGCAAAGTTACTGTTTTGTAGGAAATTTTTTAAGAAATATTTACATTATTTAAGTTTTTTAAACCTAAAACACTTTGAATAGCCGCTGCTTTTAGGAGCGTTTCTTCATATTCTGCTTGTGGCTCCGAATCATAGACGATAGCACCGCCAACATGATAAGAAATTTGTTGCCGTTTTGCATCATAAATTAAAGAGCGAATGACCACATTAAGGTCAAAATCGCCATTGGGTTTGATGTAACCAATTGAGCCTGAATATATCCCTCTTGAAACGCTTTCATATTTATCAATCATTTTCATCGTCATTACTTTAGGCGCTCCCGTCATTGACCCTGGTGGAAAAGTATTTTTGATGACCTGCCAAGTCGAAATTTCTGGTTTTTTTTTGGCAGTGATAGAAGATACTAATTGATGCACCGTTGGAAAAGTTTGTACTTCGAATAAAAGCGGAACTTCCACCGAATGAATTTCTGCCGATTTATACAAATCATTGCGCATCAAATCTACAATCATAATGTTCTCGGCTTGCTCCTTTTCCGAGTTTGCCAGTTTTTGATAATTTTGCTTGTCTTCGATTTCATTTTCCCCCCTTTTTGCCGTTCCTTTTATGGGCTGTGCCAGCAATTTTCCCGCTTTCAGTTGCAAAAAACGCTCAGGCGAAGCACCCATTACATAAATGTCCTTCCATTTAAAAAAAGTAGCAAAAGGGACAGGCGAAACTTGAGTAAGTTGTTGAAAAATACTTGCAGGATTTGCTAATTTCCCATTTGCAAGGTATCGCTGACTCAAGTTAATTTCGTAAAAATCGCCTTCTATAATGTGTTCTCTTAGTTTTTTTATGGTTTCCAAATAAGTTGCTTGCGAAAAATTAGAATGAAATAGCGGAACATCATTTATTTCTTTATTGGGGAATTTATTTTCAAACAAATCCTTCCAAATCAAGGGTTTCCCTTCCACCACAATTTCTAAACTATTGCGATAAATACATACCAACGTTTCAGGTACAAAAAATGCCAAATTTCCTAAGTCTATTTCTTTAACTGCTTTTTTCGTCAAACTTGGTTCAATTTCATTTTTTAAATCATAAGAAAAAACACCCAAAAGCCATTGATTTTCAATGGCTTGAAAGGTGTCAATATCTTGAATTAATTTTGCATTTTCTCCTGCCACGCCAACCATACATTCAAATTCACCATATTTATCTACTTCCGATTGGCAATTATCTAGCAAAACACAATACGTGAATTTATTTGCCCAATGCAACAAAGCGTTTTTATAAATAGGTAACTCTTCGGGAGAAATGTGCATATTTAAAGGGAAAACTGTAGATTAAAGAAATATCATTTTTGAAAAAGCCCGCTTTTACTCCTGAAATGGCTCAAAATTGCTATCTGTCCGCGAAACATGGTTCACATTTGGCACTTTTTTCAATTTTTTGATGAGAACATCTAACTCATCTTTATTTTTTACATAAATGAGAAATAATCCTTCAAAATATTTATTTTTTGAGTCAATCGTTACTTTTCGCATATTGAGCTGCATTTGATTAGAAATTACCTTGAGCAAATCAATCAACATACTTTTTCTATCAGCTCCTTCCACTTTCAATGCCACCAAATACGAAATCGTGTTATCTCCTTGATTCCAAGCCGCTTTAATGACTTTCTCGCCATGATTTGCCAAAAGCGGAACCGTTTGTTCACAGCCAGTAGTATGAATATACACACTATTATCTCCAACTAAGAAGGCATAAATATCATCGCCAGGCAAAGGACTGCAACAAGAGGAAAGTTTGTATTCCTTAATATCAAATGTTTTGCCCAACACCAATTTATCCTCCTTGATGGATAGCCCTTCTTCTTTTTTGAGGTCATCGTTGTAAAGTGGTAATTTTTTACCCTCTTTTTTCAAGCGAATAAACTCTTGTATTTTCTCACGGTTTACCTGATTATCAGCCAATGCCACAAAGAAATCTTCTTTCGTTGGAAATTTCACATAAGTCAATAACTCCTTGGTAATCTGTGTGCTATCTGTTACACGAAATCGTTCTAAGGCACGCTCAAAAATTTCTTTGCCTTCTTCAATTTTCCCCTTCCTTTGCCGATTTAAGCTCTCTTTAATTGAATCAATCGCTTTAGGCGTTTTTACCATTTTGAGCCATTCGGGTTGTGGCAGCACCTTTTTAGAGGTGATAATTTCTACTTGGTCGCCCGGTTCTAAGTTCGTTTCCAAAGGCACTGTTTTCCCATTAATTTTCGCTGCCAAAGCTGCCTCGCCCACTCTACTATGAATTTTATAGCCAAAATCAAGGGCAGTAGCATTAGACGCAATCCGAATCATATCGCCTTTGGGACTTAACACATAAATGTGCGAGACCTGCATATTTTGGCGAAAGGCTTTTACTGCTTCGAGTGCGTTGAAGTCTGGATTTACCAAAATCTTTTTGGCTTCCTCTATCCATTCCGCAAAATCATCTTCAAAACTAGATTCCCCTTTATAACGCCAATGTGCAGAAATCCCTTTTTCGGCGATTTCATCCATGCGCGTTGTACGAATCTGAATCTCAACCCACTTGGCACTGGGACCCAAAACGGTAACGTGCAAGGCTTGATACCCATTTTCCTTGGGATACTGCAACCAGTTCCTAAGCCTTTGATTATGAGTACCGTAAATCCCTGCTATCAATGAATAAATCGTCCAACAATCTTCTATTTCTCTGCCAGGGCGACTCTCAACAATGATACGAATGGCATATAAATCATAAACTTCTTCGAATGAAACGCCCTTATTTTTGATTTTGTTATAGATGGAATAAATGGACTTGAATCTGCTCTTAATTTCATGTTGAAAAGGAAAGCTATGAGAGCTAATTTGTTGATGAATGGTTTGTTTAAATCTTTCAATATAAGCAAGCGCTTCGTCTTTTGACTCCGTAATTCTTTGTTCAATTTCTTGATAATCATTTGGTTGCAGAAACTTAAACGACAAATCCTCCAATTCACTTTTGATAGAATACAAGCCCAAGCGATATGCCAAAGGCGCGTACAAATAAAACGTTTCCGAAGCAATTTTAAAGCGTTTATGTTCAGGCATAGCCTCCATTGTCCGCATATTGTGTAGGCGGTCTGCAATTTTGATGAGGATTACGCGAATGTCATGCGAAATAGTCAATAAGATGCGGCGATAATTTTCGGCTTGAGGCGAAGCATTTTCTACATTCTCAATTTTGGTAATTTTGGTTAAACCATCTACGATATCGCGTACTTCCCTACCAAATTCGCGGTGAATGTCGTCCAGCGAATAGTCCGTATCTTCCACAACATCATGCAGTAGTGCACAAATTACCGAAGCAGAAAACAAGCCCATTTCGCTTACCACAATTTGCGCTACTGCAATGGGGTGAAGAATATAGGGCTCGCCCGATTTTCGGTGCATGGTTTTGTGTGCCTCTTTTGCATAATAAAAAGCCCTACGCACCTCTTTCATTTCATTGGAGGGCGTACCTCGCATGGATTGTACCAAGCGATTATACTCTTGTAATATTTTTTTCTCAAACCCTTCGGGGCTTAACTGCATTTCATGGTCTAATTTTGGTGATTTCATTGTTATTTTCTCCTTTCTGTTCAAAATTACGAATTGTTGTGCATTTTCAAAAATATTTTTTCTCATTACTTGAATTTAAAAGAGAGGATGTTGATTTTTTCGAAAAGCTCAATCATTCACGAGTTATCTTTCGCCTAACGAGGCTTTTTGTAGCCTTTTTTAATTTTTTTTGCGCACTACCTAATTTTTGCCTATCCTTTTGCCCAAATTCTTCGTTAATTTGTGTGATAAATTAATGTATCTATTTTATGCAGCGAATACTGATTTTGATTACCTTGCTTTTGTGTAGTGTAATGGCTCATTTTCAAGCTTTTGGGCAGGCGCAACATTCTGTTTTGAAAACGGGAGATTGGTATAAAATTCCAATTTTTCGTTCTGGTGTTTATAAAATTGACCTAAATTATTTGAGCAGTTTGGGAGTGAATACGAATAATATCAATCCTGAACATATTCATATTTTTGGCAATGGTGGTGGAATGTTGCCCCAAGCAAATGCTACTTTTCGCTACGATGATTTGTATGAAAATCCTATTTATGTAAATACGCAGCAACAAAATGTATTTCAAGGAAATGATTATCTTCTTTTTTATGCCGAAGGACCTAATACTTGGCAATATAATACGACTGCTGACCGCTTTGTGCATAAAACCAACCTATATTGTGATACAAGTTTTTATTTTTTGAATATTTCTGACTTGGGGCAGAGCGGAAAAAGGCTACAAAGTTTATCAAGTGGAACGGGCGAAACCTTCACCGCAACTTACACGCGCAATCATACTTTTCACGAACTAGAAAAAGAAAACCCTGCGGGAACAGGGCGTTTTTGGGTGGGGGAGTTATTTGATTATATTTCGGAAAGAACAATTAGTTTATATATTCCTGATATTCAAGAAAATAGCACCCTCAAACTGCGTATCAGAACGGGCGCATCAAGTAGTAAAAGTTCAAAAATTACCGTGAGCATTGATAACAATGTCTTGGGATTTTTGAATATGTCGGAATATTTTGGAGAAATTAAATACCAAGTTGATGAGGAGCTTTGGAACGTGAGTGCAAATGCCATACAAGGTGATTCTTTGCGCATTAAATTGGTTTTTGATAAAAATGGACAAGCTACGGCAAAGGCTTGGCTGGATTGGATAGAAGTGAATTATCAACAAAAATTAACGCCTAATAATTTGGAGCAAAAACATTTTGCGCTCACCGAAAACATTGGGTCGGGAAGTGCTGCCAAAATTGTCATGACGGATTTGAATGGATATCAAATTTGGGATATTACAGATGCACAAAATCCTAAGAATCAAATATTTGCTGCAAATGCAAGTCAAAATAATTTTTCCTTTGTTACAGATGCCGAAAAGCAAAAACAATACATTACTTTTAGAAATGGGCTTATCCCTGCAAAAGCAAACAAAATCGCCAACCAAGATTTGCATGGAGCAGACGCTGCTGATTACGTGATGGTAGTGCATCCTAATTTTATGGACGCAGCCCTAAAACTCAAAACATTTCACGAGCAACATTACGGATATAGCGTGAGCATTGCTACCCCTCAACAAATTTACAATGAATTTTCGAGTGGAAGGCAAGATGTTACGGCAATTCGAGATTATGTGAAATTGTTTTATGACAGAACAGCAGGCAAGCAACCGCAATATTTGTTGCTTTTTGGCGATGGTACTTATGATTACAAAGAGCTAGAGTTTAAAGGAAAGAATTTTATTCCTACTTATCAAAGTCGAGAAGCACAAAATCCTTTGGATTCTTTTACCTCTGACGATTTTTATACCTTTATGTCGAGTGCAGATGGTTTTTGGGGCGAGGCTGCAGGCGGTATTGATAATGATACAAAAGTGGATTATGACAAAATGGACTTGTCAGTAGGGCGTTTGCCTGTGGAAACGGCAGAGGAAGCAAACAAAATGGTGGATAAAATTATTCGCTATGTAACAGGTAAAAATGGCTTTGGTGATTGGCGAAATAAAATCGTTTTTGTGGCAGATTATCGTGAAAATGAAGCCTTTCACATGACCGATTTAGACCAAAATGGTGTTACGATTGCCAGCAAAAATCCTTGCATCAACATTGATAAAATCTATATGGATAATTATCCCGTAGAAACAACGGCATCAGGTTCTTTTTATCCCGAAGCAAAACGTTCTTTGTTGGAAAAACTAGATGAAGGTTGCCTTATTATGAATTATATGGGGCATGGTGCCGAAGTTGCTTGGTCAAATTCCTCCTTGTTAGATATTAACGACATTCAAAACATGGACAATGATGACCGAATGCCCGCAATGTTGACGGCAACTTGCGAGTTTGGGCGATTCGATTTGGCGGAACCTCGTTCTGGTGCAGAACAATTTGTGATTAAACCCGAAGGTGGTGCAATTGCTATGTTTACTACGGTTCGCAAAGTGTTTGTTGATCCTAATAAAGAATTGAACCGTAAATTTTATGAATACGCGATATCCAAAAATACTGAAGGGAAAATGCCAACTTTGGGCGAAATTATGAAAAACACGAAAAACTATATGTATGGAGTGGGTTCTTCTTTGTATAATATCAATTCTCGTAATTTTACGCTGCTTGGCGACCCTGCAATTAAGTTAAATTATCCTCAACTCAATGCCATCATTACCCAAATTAACCAAAAACCTGTCGAGCCTAGCACTGCCGATACTGTTCAGGTGCTATCCTTGGTAACAATTCATGGGGAAGTGCGAGATGAAAATGACAATTTCCAAGTGGATTATAATGGAAAAATGGAAGTAGTAATTTATGATAAACCCAATCGTTATGTTACTTTAGATGCAAATTTCCCTTTTTATTGGCAAAAAAATCGTATTTTCAACGGAGAGGTAAGTGTTAAAAATGGACTATTTACGGTTCAGTTCGTTATCCCTATCGATATTTCGTATGATGAAGGATTTGGGAAAATTAGTCTATATATCAATGATACTCAATTAGATGGTGCAGGTTGTTTTTCTAAGTTATTCATTGATGGAAGTAATACAAGTGGCACAATTGATGACAAAGCACCAACAGTGAATCTCTATATCAACGATAATAAGTGGGTTGATGGAGGAACTACCAATCCTGACCCCGATTTATATGCAGAGGTTGCCGATGATAATGGAATTAATTTGACGGGTATTGGCATTGGACATGAAATTACGGCAATTTTGAATGAAGATGAAAATAACACCTTGGTTCTCAATGACTTTTTCAAAACTGACGCAAATAGCCATCAAAAAGGAACAATTCGTTATAAATTGCGCGATTTAAAGGCAGGAACTTATAAGTTAAAATTGCGGGTGTGGGACGTGGCAAATAATGTAGGTGAAGATGAAACAACCTTTATTTTGGCTGACGATGCTAATACTGCAATTACCGAAATTTTCAATTATCCGAACCCAACTACGGTAGAGCAAGGGACAACTTTTGTGGTAGGACATAATGCAGTAGGGAAAGAATTAGAAGTTGCGATTACGATTTACACGACTGACGGTAGAAAAATCGTAACGGTTGGTAAAACGCTTACTGCAAACGGCAATTATTTGCGTGATGTAACATGGGACGCGAAAACCGAAAGTGGGCAAGCGATTGCTTCAGGCGTGTATGTATATGAAGTGCAATTGGTGGATAAAGAAAGTGGAAAAATGGTGTCAAAGTCTAATAAGTTGGTGATAGTCAAATAGTTAAATACTGTTTGTAATGTATAAGGGTTCGAAACTTTTTGAAAAGTTTCGAACCCTTATACATTACAAATGAGAGAAGGCAGCTTGTTAGGCTGCCTCTCTTTATATAAATATTAAAAGGATTTGGTATAGGCATTAAAAGGTTCATTTCAAGGTTAAAAGGGAGGGATCATGTGTAGGTGCATTACACACGAGTTTTCGCAGGTTCATATTAGTTAAATAGGAGTCTTGCTTCATAATAGTACATCTAAGCTAGTTGATTCGTTAGCCTGCGAATGATTGGTTAATTATCAACAGTTTATAACGCTTGCTAGTGCCATTCTCGAAATAAGCCTCAAACAACTAGGGCTAAAAGGGGAGTTCTTTGGCGATCTTGGCTAAGGTGGTTTACATGGTTCTTGATTTCTTTATATATAGATACTTGTTTTTATCATAAATGAATACCCAAAATTAGCGGATACCCAACAATAAATAATAATTTTATGCAAGTTAGCTTCGTTTTAGTCCGCCAATTTTTACTGCATAATTATCATATTTTGAAGTTTTTATAATGTTCAAATACTAATTTTTTTAGAAAATTTACTTGTTTTGTATTGCCATACTCTTTCATTCAAAGGTGAAAAAGCGTTTTGCGCTACTATTTTTGCAAAAACATACGCTCTATTACTTTTCCTACTTTTCATTTAACAATACAAAAATAAAGGAACAGCTATCAATTAATAAATTGGTAGGTAAATTAAACATAAATTCGTCCGAGAAAAAAAAGGCTATTTTTTAATAAAAATAGCCATAACTTTGTAAAATCAATTTATATTTCATTAATTTGTCCTTTATTATAACAATTAATTTACAATAAGATATAACTGTTATTATGGAAATAGCGACAAGTAAGTTTTGGATTTTATTTACTTCCATTTCGACAAAAATGCAAAAACAGTTTCGCGTTTGGCTGCGAAGGCAGGTATATGTTTTAAAAGGGAACAATCAATTAAAGGCATCTTCATCGGAAGATGGGACCTTATTTTGCCTTTTTGAAGAAATTACAAGCGCACTTAAAAAACAGGAAAAGCCGATTGAGGGAATTTCGAAACAACGTTTATCTGAGCTAAATACGTATTTAGAGGATTTTTTGTTGATAGAAAAAGCAACAAGACTTGATAATTCTCGATTTCTTCGACTAGCTGAAATTTATGTTGAACAATCTATGAAAGAACCTTTGGAAAAGTTATTGAAATATAGAAAATCACCCGATACTTATTATGATAAAGCGCGATATTGGGTGTTTATGCAAACGCATAATATACTACAAGAAAATGGAAAAAGCGATGTAACCCACATATTAGCAAGTAAATTGTTAGCATTTGTCCAAGATGGTTTATTTTATGCTTTAGTACAAGGAAGCAATACGAAAGAACGTGAAAAGTTATCAGAACATTATGTAGAACTATTTAAGCAACAAGGGCTCTCAAATAATCCCCAAACTAACTATCTATACAAGTTATTAGTTTGTAAAGATTATGAAGCAGAAATCAAGGAACTTTGGGAGGATTTTAAAAACCTTCGCATTTCTTTGGGCGAATATAGAACAGACCTTTGGCGAACGCTTTACAATGTTCAAATGACCAAAACGGGAAAAGACTTTTCTTATGAAAATAATGCTTTTTGTTCCCAAATGTTAAACTTCGCGCTTGAACATAATTTTATCTCTGTTATGAATGAAATCGAATGTAGCTTATATTATGCGTCTGTTCGGTGTTATGTGATAGGCAAAATGAAGCAACAAGTTTTATTGAATGATGAAACTAGTAAAAAGTATTTTCAAAAATTACAGGCATGGGTAAAGATAAAAAACAGCCCTCTGAAAATGAAGGACTATACTTTGGCTGAAATCCAACTTTCCTTATCTTTCGCATGGATAAAAAGAGTTACTGATAATTATGATAACACTTTTATTAATCTCTTAGGTAGAACTAAATGGTCAATGCAAGAACATAGTTATTTTCGATACGATGTAGAAGCAAGACTACTTTATTTTAAGATGTTGTATGATAAGAGTGACGGATTATGTTTAAATCAAAAAACAACAAAGGGCTTCTTGAAGGTTGTATATCCTAAATATAGGGAATTAAAAAAAAGTAATTTACCTGTTCCTATTTACTTGAAATTTGAGTTAGAAATGTGGGGCAATTTGTTAGAAACATTCAAGGCTTTGTTGGGAAAAGAGGATTTGTCTCAGCTAAAAACCTTAATAGCGAAGCAAGACGAGTTCACCGCAAAATTGCAAGGTAATGCCGCCTATTTTGATTGTGCGTGGTATCTCCAACAATTTCGTTTTATAAAAGAATGGTCAGAGAATGCAAATCCAAATAAGCCCAGCTAAAAAATACATTTACGGAGTAGTCGTTTGAAACGAGCTACTCCGTATTGCTTTATGTACAAAAAATTAAAAGTCTTTGAAATAGTTTAAGTTTTCATACATTTCTGCTTTACCTGTTACAAATGTTTAAGGCCTCTGAACAATTAAGGTTGAAGTATAGATAACACCACCCACCGTGATTTTGAGCGAATAAAGCCCTACAGGAAGAGAAGCAAGATCTGCACTACATTCACTAGTACCGCACGCTTGTGTCAGCACATTTACCCCTGCCAAAGTAAAAACTTCAATGGAGTTAATTACACCGTCTGGTTCGTTGAGTGTAAATGTTGTAGGTACGCCTACTGCCGGATTAGGAGCCGCCTTCATAATAGCAGGCTCTACTACAACGACAGCGACATTTCCGCCATCAGAATAAGTTGAGATTGGAGCTGGAGCTGGAGTTGACACAGCATAGCTCATGCTCGCAAAGAGCATCGCGAACAGAAAAAGAAAATTACCCATAATGTTAGGAATGGATTAAAAGATTGAGAAAAATATGGTTAAAACTGTTAAGAAAATGTCATAGCAAATCGGTTTCTCATCGTTGTATGAAAATGAGTTTATAACAATTCGGTTGTCAAAGAACGAGGGTTGGGTTTGAGTGAATCTGAGTTTTTAACGCAAGTGAAAGAAAAAAGGTTGTCGAAAATAGAAATATTTTTTTTAAAAGTATAAAAGTTTATGTTTGTTTTTATCTTTGTTTATTGTCTTTTTTCGTACTACAAAGGTAAATATTTTTATTTATAATTCAATCATTATCATATAATTACCCCTAATATTAGGGCATGAGAACTTTTTTCTGAAATTAGCCTTTATTTTATATAATATTATTAAGGCAGTTTTTTATTTTTCGAGCAAAACTTACGCCAATAATCCCCCCAATTTTAGGGCTTTGTAAATATTCAATCCCTTAAAATGTAACAGGACACGGCATATTTTTCACAAACTAAGCATATATGTATAATTGTTTAAATATGTCAATCCCTCAACATAAAAAACTGCCTTTTTTAACTAATGAAAGTTAAAAAAGGCAGTTTTTTATGTTATATGAGAATGGGTTCTTAGTGCGCAATATCCTCCCTTGCAATTGCCCGCAAATGAGAAAGATGCGATCTTACTCCTTGCCAAAAAGAAAAGGATTTATACCAGTCTAAATCGTGTGCATCAAAGGTTTCTTTGATAATGTTTGTTAAAGCTGGATAATGAATATGGCTTACTTCGGGAAAAAGATGGTGGGCGATGTGGGTGTTAAAGCCACCAAAAATAAAGTGTGCAATGTTACTATTTGGGTTAAAATCAATCGTTGTAATCACTTGATGATGACACCAAGAATCAGGCACCATGTTTTGCCCTGCTTCCAATTCAATGTAATCAATCTCTTGAACATGATGCGAAATGAAAAAAGTGAAAGCTAAAAAGATGGACAAGAAGGCGTGCATGATAAAAAAAGCATACAACACTTCTTTGAAAGGTAATTGAACGATATAAATAGGTAATACCAATACCCAAGCGAGGTAAATCAGTTTATAAGAAAATAATTTTACCCATTCTTTGATAGGAATCGGCGCAATCGTTAAATTACCTTGTTTTTTATGAAAAAAAAGTGCGATATCTGTATAAAAAATCCAAGCAAGCGAAAATGTCATATACAAAAAAGGCGCGTACAAGTGCTGATAGCGGTGAAACCAAGCTCTTTTTTGGTCGGGACTGAGTAGAATTAGGTTTGTTAACACAATATCTGCATCATTTTCAACTACATTCGGAAAAATATGGTGCGAATGATTATGACGCATTTGCCATAAATAGCCACTTAGCCCTTGTAAACCAAAAAGGGATCTAAACACAAAATCATCAGTTTTCTTTTTGCCCGTAAAGCAATGATGTGCTGCGTCATGCCCAATGTTAATGCCCATAATGATAAATACCCAACCAAAAAGCAGGTAAGAAATCGTTAGGGTAAGCAAGGATGTCGCCGTTAATACACAATAATAAGCAACTAGCATCATCGCTATTTGAATCGCTACTTTTATCCACATTCGCTTATTTGCACTTTTTTTGTACTTATTTTCCGCAAAATAAGTATCTGCTTTTTGGCGAATTTCACGAAAAACTTGTTCAGGCGTGTCTTTTGCCTCATATTTTAGTTTACTTCTTTGAAACGTATTCATGGTGAAATGATATTGGGTAAAAATTTGTGCTTGCAAAGGTAGGTAAATTTTAGCAGAATACTCACCTAAATTTGCGCTAAAACGCAAAACAGGCAAAAGCGATATGCTATGCCTGTTTTACATTTTTATTTTACTGAAAATTATTTTGCATAAGCTACCGCTCGTTTTTCACGAATGACCGTAACTTTGATATGTCCAGGATACTGCACATCTGATTGGATTTTTTGTGAAATATCAAAAGCCAGTTGGTCTGCACCTTGGTCTGATACTTTATCTGATTCCACAATTACCCTTAATTCACGACCTGCTTGAATTGCGTAAGTTTTGGTAACGCCCTCATACGAAGTTGCGATTTGCTCCAACTCTTTCAAACGTTTCAAATAACTCTCAACAATCTCACGTCTTGCGCCAGGTCTTGCACCACTGATAGCATCACAAGCTTGAATAATGGGCGAAAGAATCGAAGTCATTTCAATTTCATCATGATGCGCACCTACTGCGTTCAAAATTTCGGGATGCTCCTTGTATCTTTCCAACATCTTCATGCCTAACAATGCGTGCGGAAGTTCAGATTGTTCTTCTGCCACTTTGCCAATGTCATGCAACAAACCTGCTCTTTTTGCCATTTTTGCATCTAAGCCCAATTCTGCCGCCATCGTTTCGCACAAATTTGCCACTTCACGTGAATGTTGCAACAAATTTTGTCCATAAGAAGAACGATATTTCATGCGCCCAATGTGACGAATAATGTCAGAATGTAAACCATGAACGCCCATATCAATACAAGTACGCTCTCCAATTTCCATGATTTCCTCGGTCAGTTGTTTTGTCACTTTTTTCACTACCTCCTCAATACGGGCAGGGTGAATACGACCATCAACGACCAATTTATGCAAGGAAAGGCGGGCTATTTCGCGGCGAACAGGGTCAAAACCTGAAAGAATAATGGCATCAGGCGTATCATCTACGATAATTTCTACCCCTGTAGCAGCTTCCAAAGCGCGAATATTACGTCCTTCACGTCCAATGATACGACCTTTTACATCGTCATTTTCAAGTGGGAATACAGTAATTGCGTTTTCTATTGTGTTCTCTGCGGCAGTACGTTGAATAGATTCGATAACAATTTTCTTTGCTTCTTTATTTGCCGTAACTCTCGCATCGTCCATAATGTCGCGCACATAACCCGAAGCTCTTGTCCTTGCCTCGTCTTTCAAGGCTTCCATCATTTGAGTTAATGCCTCTTCAGAGCTCATGCCCGCGATTTTCTGCAATTCTGAAACTTGTTTTTTGCGTAATTCTTCCACTTCTTCTTGTTTTTTGTTCAAGATTTGAAGTTGCTTGTTCAAGTTTTCACGAATAGTATCCGTTTCTGCGCGGTGTTTTTGAGCTTCTTCCTTGATTTTCAAGGCTTCCTCTTTCATTCCTGCCACTTCTTGTCCTTCTCTTTTCACCTTATCCACTTCTTTTTTGTGGGTTTCTTGGCGATCAGTTAGGGCATTTTCCTTTTGCTTAATTTGATTTTCACGCGCATCTAATTTATCCTTTCGGGCGGTTGCGTTTTTTTCAAATTCACCTTTACGCTGTTCGTACCTTTCATTGACAAGTGCCATTTTTTCTTGCTGCACCTTTTCAGCCTTCACTTCTGCCTCTTTCAAAAACAAATTTGCTTGTGCTTGTGCGGCTTCTTCTAGGCGTTTATTTGCTGCTGTGAGCAAATATCTATTAATAACGAACCCTGCTACTAGACCTATCAGGGCTCCGACTACTAAAAAAATAATGTCCATTGACCGATTTTGGTTAAAGTTTTTACATTTATACAAAATAGGTGGTCGATATTTTTAATGAAAAGGGGGGAAATGAACAACAAGAAATGCTTTGATTTTCAATGTGTTATATCATTTTTCAGTCTTTTACTTGATTAGGATGGTAAACGAAAAAGAAGAGAACGAAGTAAAATGGTATGAAATATTGATTTTCTAAGCCTAATAACAACGAAAAAGTAAGCTGATGGTATCCTTCCGCTATTTATGATTTAAACTAACCGCTATTTCCCTAATAAATTCCTTTCTTTTCTGCCGATTGCTAAGTTTTTAACGCCTCAACGTTTCTTAGTTTTCGTCAATATAATGAGAGAGTTCCAGTTTTTCTTCAATTTTTGATAAATATTGCATGAGTGTTTCCACTTGTGCCGCAGAACCTTCTTTTTGCTGTTGCGCCTTTACCCATTGTGTGCTTATATCCAAACACGACATTAAAATGATGTCGGTGTCATTGAGGGACTTGAACAGGGCGCGATAGTCGGCTATTTTCTCTTGAATAAGGGTAGCCGCAGCTTGAATTGCCGCCCCTTCTGCTGGGTTTTCAGCGACAACGGGAATGGTTCTGCCCGCGATATTTATCTTTAAAGACTGTTTCTCCAAAACTTTGACCGTTTCCGACCTAATTAAAAATACGATTCACCCAATAATTGCAAACAATTTTCTACTTCCTGCAAATAATTGTCTATTTTGGTTTTTAGTTCTTCTTTGTTCTCCAAATCGCCAAGTAATTGATAGGTTTTCCAATTTTGGGGAGATTCTTGTGCTAAGGTTTCGTATTCTCGCTGTATTTCCTCATTTTTCGCCTCCAATTCCGATACTTTTCCCCTTAATTGTTGGTTCTCTGCTGCAAGACTATCTATTTCCTCTTCTAATCTTGTATGCTCTTTCAACAAAAGAAAAATAAACCCTTCTAGTTTATCCGCCTTTTGCTTCAGTATCTCCGTCTTTGCTAACAATTGTTCCATACCTCTACCAATAATTGCTTTTGCTGTCCAAATTTTGCCAAATCCCGCAATTTATTTTGTTCATTGACTTCCTTTGTTCGCCTTAGCGATTTTGTTGTTTCCAAAGAAAACTTTCCGAGTGCAAACATACTACATTTTTGCGGAATAATTATTATTTTTTCTCTAATCTTCGTGAAGATTTATCCAATTTTTGCCTACTTTTAGGAAATAATTTAGGGCGTTCATCATTCTTTGTTGAAAAAGAAGATAATTTGGTTTTATTTTGAGTGCTAATCGTTCAAAAAATGCCATAAAACGTAATTTACAAGGCGTTCAATTAACAAATAAAATGAAAAGAATTTTGGTTTTTATCACTTTTGCCACCTTATTTTCGATGCTTTTTGCCCAAAGAGAAGATACAGGAAAGGAAATTTATCCCTGCCCCAATACTTTTGTATTCGTGGAAGCGCAGCCCAAGCCTTTAAATCTGGATACGGTCTGGAAAAATATCCGTTATCTTCCTTTGTTACGAGAGGCGTGTGTAGAGGGTACCGTAATGTTTCGTGTGTTAATCGATGAAAATGGGCGATATGTGAAGCATATTATAATAAAATCTGCTCACCCTTTGCTACAAGAAATGTATGAAAAATGGGTACCTTATCTGCGTTTTTCTCCCGCCATACAAAATGGAAAACCTATCAAATTTTGGGTGAATGTTCCTTTTCGGCTTTGTTTACGGTAAAGCCAATCACGAGCGTGGACGCTCAATGCGGAATACAACTCTTGATAATTAGGATAAAATTGCGTTTAAGCCGACCTTCCGCACCCCCCTTGTAAAGTTTGGGTAATTACGATAATTTGAGGTTTTATGAGTTCAAAAAACATATTTTTCTTCACATTTTTTGAAATAAGACCTTAGTTTACCTCGAAATATTGGCT
>JBJXHA010000486.1:0-5141 GCA_046160275.1 Bacteroidia bacterium
CTACGAATGTACCCATAACTGCGGGAACGGCTGCTTTTTTTGCCCTTCGTTTTAATTTTAATGCGGGAAATACAAGCCTTTCTTTATATGTAAATCCTGCAAGTTTGGGAAATACAACGCCTGCAAGCCCTACCCTTACACAAACTACGGGTTATCAATTGAATATAAGAGGGATTTCCGTTTATTTGGGAGATAATGCGAACAGTGGAGCTTTAGATGAATATCGTATGGCGAGTACTTATGCCTGTGTCGCGCCTGATAATGCGGTAAGTGTGAATTTTCCACCTGTGGCTGCTTTTACAAAATCGGCAACTTCTGGGCAAGCTCCTTTTACCGTTAATTTTGATGCAAGCACTTCTTCTGACCCCGAAAATGGCGCATTGACTTATGAATGGAATTTCGGAGATGGTACAACAGCCACAGGACAAACGCCAAGTCATCAATATGGAAATATACTCGGTATTTTGAATGTCTGTCTTACTGTTACCGATAATACAGGACAAAGTTCTACTGCTTGCCAAAACATAACCACCTATAATTCAAATGGTTATTATCCTTGCGAAAATACTTTTACCCTCATGCAACCGGCAAGTTGCGGACAAAATAATGGCTTTTTAAGGGTAAACAATCCACCTGCCACTTTTTCCTTACGAAATAGCAATAATATCGCTATGCCTGTTACCAATGGAAACCAATTTCAAAACCTGCCCACAGGAAATTACCTTTATACCTCCACAAGCGGCGTAGGGGGTTGTCGTGATACTTTTCATCTTACGATTCCTACGGATAGCAGCACTTGCGCAGGTTGGCAGCCCAATGCTTGTGCCTTGAAAATCGGGGTGAATCTTTCAGGCGTAGAAGATTGGGCTTTTGAAAGACCTTTTCGGAATTTATTTTTGCATACAAGAAATGAGTTTTTAACTTTTCACGATAACTGTAATTGCTGGAGCAATGGTGCAGAAAATCAAATTGTATTAGATTCTGCTGCTTATCCTTTGCAAATTCCCCAAGTAACCACTGCTTCTAATGCTACCCATGTGCGTTTTGTCCTATCTTCTAATGGCGGAAATTTGCGGCAGGGACAAACTTATGTTTTACTGTATGATGGAATCGGAACCCTGAATATGGGAGGAGATATGGTTCAAATCAGTAATGCAAATAATCGCATTGAATTTACGGCAGGTGCTACCAATATTTGGTTAGATATGACAAGTTCACAACTCGGCAATCACATTCGCAATATTCGTTTGTTGCGTTTGGCAGATGAGTTTGCCACCGACCTTGAAAGTCAACCTTTTTATGCTACTTTTTTGGAAAAAATTGCCCCTTTTCATAGTCTTCGTTTCATGGACTGGGCGCATACCAATAATAGCCCACACATCACTTGGACGGATAGAAGACAAACCTACGACAGATGTTACACGGGTATTGAGGGTGTTCCTTATGAGAGAATCATTCAGTTGGCAAATATTGCACAAAAAGATGTATGGATTTGTGTGCCACACCAAGCAGATGACAATTATATTATTCAAATGGCAACCTTGTTTCGGGATAATCTTGCGGCAAATCGTACCATTTATTTAGAATATAGCAATGAAGTTTGGAATTGGATGTTTGACCAAGCACATTATAATGAGGCTACTCGCCCTTCTAATTTGAATTATGGCGAGGCAATTAGCGAAAAAGCAAAACATACTTTCCAGCTTTGGCATAGTGTTTTTGGCACACAAAAAGACCGAGTAAAACGCGTATTAGGTTTGCAGGCAACGAATAATTGGCTGAATGAATACATTTTGTCCCAAATTCCGCAAGACGAATGGGATTACGCTTCTCCTACTTTTTATTTCGGACCTAATCATGGTGGCGGCACACCTGCTTTGAATGGTAGTTCTACCGCAACAGATATATTGCAAAATGCGACCAATTTTTATCGCTCTGTTGCTTATTTATTTCATCAAGATTACCGAAATACACAACTTTTCGGCAAAAAAATCATCAATTATGAAGGCGGACAACATTTTACCGATTTTACGCAACCTCCTTATTTGCAAGCCATGTATGACGCGCAAATTCACCCGCAAATGTATGATTTGTATGATGAAGTATTAGACAGCGTACGTATTTGGGGAAGTGAAATGGGAATGGCCTTTACTTTGGCAGGCGCAAGGGAAAGTATTTACGGTTCTTGGGGTCATTTGGAGCACATTGACCAAGATACCATGATGCAACCCGCCCCAAAATATCAAGCTTTATTAGATAATATGTGTGCGCCTGTCAACCCTCCTTTGGCAATAGAATGGGCTGATTTTCAAGTAAATCCGTATAAAAATGAAGCAGCCATCTTGAATTGGGCAAGCCATTATGAGGTTCAAAATTGGGGATTTGAAGTGGAAAGAAGCACCGATAATGCGCTTTTCGAAAAAATCGCCTGGGTAAATGGCAAAAACGCGCCTAATTCTTTTTACAAATGGGTAGATAATCAAATAGATGCTAACGTGTTGTATTATTATCGCTTGAAACAAATAGATTTTGATGGGAAGTACACTTACAGCGCAACAAAAACTTGTATGCTCACAGGGCGTGAGCATCTACTTCTCCTCTCCCCTAACCCCAATACAGGAAAGTTTAGCCTTGTTTCAGACATTCCTACTTTCGTACAAATTTACAACCTACAAGGGCAGCTTCTGTATGAAGAAAAACAGGAAAAAACAAGGTTTGAGTTATCTTTGCCGCAACTCCCTGCGGGAATGTATTTGGTAAAAACAGGGAATGGTATGGTGAAGTGGTGGAAAATATAAGGTGATTTTTCAAAGTGTAACGCAGGCTGAAACCTATGTTCCTTACTGCCCTGTAATCATTTTCTATGAACCTGTTTCATTTGAGCGGGGTTGGGGAGTCACCTTTTGCTTGTCCTTGTCATTAACCCCCAAATTCACCATTTAACACACTTCATTATGAAATTTTCATCGTTTTTTCTTGGCTTGCTTGTGATTGGCTTGGGACTTTCGACTACTGGCTGTGAACCCGTAGGCATTAACCCTGACGATTATTGTAAAGATGGCAAATGCTTAGATTTTGATACTTTTTCGCAAAACATTCAGGCACAATGTAATAACCAAACAGTCGGTTATGGGTTTGTGATTTATCAAAAAGGAACTGCTCGTAAAATTTTTACCGCAGGTTTGGAGCGCACTGATGCAGATGGCGGCAATATGAATTATGATATGTTCGACAAACAAATGATTGGTAGTGTAAGCAAAACGATGACTGCACTCGCGGTAGGTCGAGCCTTAGACAAAAGAGGTTTGAGTTTGGACACAAAAATCAAAAATTATTTACCAAGTAGCTGGGAGCGTGGCGCGAATGTGGATAATATTACTTTCAGAATGTTGATGAACCACACAAGCGGTTTTAGAGGTTGCTCAGGTTGTGGCGATAATACCTATCCTTATTTGAAGGATTTGGTGAAAAATGGCGTGAACCTTGCCGACCAAACTGGCAGTTATGACAATGCAAATTTTGGCATTTTTCGGGTAATATTGCCTTATGTATTAGGTTATTCGCCTACCTTATTCTCCGATATTGACAACGAAACTTCGAATATGTACCTTCACTACATGCAGGACAGCCTCTTTGAAGTGGCAGGTGTTCCAAATTCGCAAGATGTATTTCCTAAACCTTCGAGTGTTGAACCTATTTACTCTTATAAATTTCCTTACAATAATGCAAAAGGCTGGTTAGGAGATGATTATACTAAGAATTGTGGCGGTTTTGGTTGGTATATGTCGGTGATGGAATGCGGGGTAGTTATGCGTGAATGGATGGAAAGCGAAAAAATCATGTCGAAAACCATGCGTGAAAATATGTTAGCAGCAGGTTTGGGCATTGATAAATTTAGCGGACAAGCCCACGGCACCTATTATACAAAACGCGGAAGATGGGTTGATGGTGCAGGAAATGGCTCGAACACCGTAGTAAATGTATTCCCTAATAACGTTCAAGTTGTTTTATTCATCAACTCTGACCCACTCAACCAAGACATTCGTACTTTGGTAATGAATGCCTATGACAATGCTTGGGTGAAGCCCTTGTAAAATGATTTTTAAGGCTAGAAAGTAAGCATTAAAAAGTTCGGAACACCTTAGCAGGTCGCTATACAAAAAAAATACCTCCCGCCAAAAACCTAGCAGGGAACAGGAAATTCCTTGCTAGGTTTAATCAAAAGCCACAGACTGCTTTGTATGGCTTTTTTTAAAGAAAACCCTTCAAGGGCAGGAAGCCCCTCGAAGGGTACGTATATTTTTACCGCTTGCTAACTTGAGAGCAGGCGTAGTTTCTTGTAAGGTTTTAGAAGCCCAGAATAACGGGTGGAAATTTCCTATTTAGGCTTATATAACTGCATTTCAGGAATAAAATCGAAGTCTTTTACGTTTTCGGTATAAAAAAGCACTTGATTTGTGATAGCAATAGCAGCTATCATCGCATCGGGAATTTTTAGCCGATGACTAATGCTGTAATTTAGCATTAAGTCAGCAAAAAGCGTTGAGCTTTCCTCGTCAATGTGCAGCACTTTCATTCCTTGAAGCGCGTTTTTCATCTGCTTTAACTCGCGTTTATTCAATGCACCATAATAAAGTTCACACAAAGAAATGACGCTAAGAGCTATGTTCTCCTCGCCTATCATTTCGATTTGTTTCATTACCTTTTCATTTTTATCGCGTAAAATGCGAATCAAAATATTGGTATCACATAACACTAACTGCTTCTTTCCCATGCCTCTTTCCTTAATTGCTCTGCATTAATCTTACGCCCTTCCCAAATTCCTGCTAAACTTAATAGCCCTTTGCCCACCTTTTTGTCAGGTGTATGAGGTTCTTTTTCCGCTATTTCGATGTTCATTCTTGTTAACAAATCCGCAATAAAACGGTATTCTGCTTGGTTTTTAGGAATAATCACAATCGGTTGCATATATTTTCATTGGTTAAAGAAACAAAAATAAGGTTTTTTTTATAAAAAGCAAAGGATTTTCTTGATTAGACCTGCTAAGGTGCAGGAAACACCTTATACCAATTCGGATTAAAGAAGTCGTATATTTGTGGTCAAAAATGGTATGAATAAGAAGAACTTAAATTATATCGAAT
>JBJXHA010000487.1:0-8086 GCA_046160275.1 Bacteroidia bacterium
AATTGTTCGGTAGCAATCAAAATCGTGTTACCATTTTCAGCCAAATTTACGATTCTTTCGTAGTCATAAGCGTAGATTTCCGCCATTTTCTGGCTAAAATCATCTCCCAAAAATAGATAATTAAAGGGTTCTCCCGCAAAAGCTTCTTTCTCCTCCTCTGAATCCTCAGAAAAGTCCTCATGCGCGCTTACTGAGTGTATAATTTCCTTACTCACATATTGCGACCTATCTGTCAAGACCTTATTACTGGGAAACAAATCTTTTAAGTTTTGCCCCAAAATGTAAGTGCCAAAAGGGTCTTTTTTATATTTATCAAAAGACAAAGACCAATCCATGTCTTTGGGTTTCAAGGCACTAATCGCTGCTGCTAACACAATGAAACCCGCAATGCCTAAAATGGTATAGGAACTTTGATTTTTCATTTTTCTTGATTATTTAGGTTTAACTTGGGATTTAAAATCATTAAAAACGGCTTGTGTAGAGGCAAATAACTCCTCATTCATTGGGACTTGTCCATACCAAACATATTCAAAATGGCGTGTTAATTCCTCAAAAGACTTTTTAAAGGGAGAAATAGACAACTCCGACAAATAATCATGATTGGTTTTGTGCTGTTTCCAAATAATCCAATTATTTACCGTTAGAATTTTCAATGCTTCTAAATACAACATCCTTACACCTTTGCGATAGTCTTTTTCCTGCACACTATTGGTAATTAGCGTTTTGAAGTCGTTTTTCTTGATGTCATCTTCTATCAAATTTACTTGATGCCCAGCCACAGGTTGAGCAGCGCTTAAAATCTGTGACATTTGTCCCCTAAACACAGACCACACAATCGCACCTATAATAAGAGCTACAAGGCTGATAATTAAGGTGTTCCAAATGTTTGAATTACTTTCTTGTGCAACGGGCTGTGCTTGTGTTTGTTTGGGTGCTAATTTAGGAGCTTCTTCGGGTTTATAGGAAAAATCCTTTTCCCCATTATATTTTTTTAATTTTGCTTCATCCCAAGCTCTTTTTTGCAAGGTCTCCTTGTCCCATGTATCTTGGTAAGACAAAGAATTGGGTTGTGAAGTTTTTGACTCCCCCCCAAATGTCGACTTGCCATCATTTTCTCCATAATGATTTGGATTAGGGGCTGTTTTAGGTGCATTAGCATTGGCATCAAGAATTTGCTGCCAACAAGCACTTGCTTTGTTTGGCTTTGTATTCTTTTCTTCGGGAGGGATTGGCTTTGCCCAAGTGTTTAGGTTCATGCAAAGCAAGCATAACACAATGAAAAATTGCAAATATTTATTCATAGCATTAAATTTTTTTGGTATAAATTAAAATGAATGTGGATCGAGTTTATGTAATTGTTCGCCAAGATACAAAGTGTTTCCTAATATTACAAATATTTTTTTCTCGCTTTTATCTTGTCTATTCAATAAAATAACCCAATTTTTACGAAAAAGTGAGGGAATAAGTTTTTAAAAGAGGCGAATTTTTTTGAAAATAAATCATAAGTGGTTGATTAATAATAATTTATGTAGGAGTTTGTAAAAAGTTTGGAACTCTTCGAAGAGTTCCAAACTTTTTACAAACTCATTTTTTTATAATCAAAGCTACCGCCTGCGCAATCATGCTCTCTTCGCGTCCAGGTGCGTCCATTTTTTCGTTGGTAGTTGCTTTAATAGAAATATTATCTATCTCCGTTTCTAAGATTTCGGCGATAATTTGTTGCATGGCTGGAATATGTGGGTTGATTTTGGGTTTTTCTGCAATAATTGTCGCATCAATATTCCCCAAAACATAGCCTTTTTCCTTCACCAAACGATATGATTCTTTCAATAAAATTTTGCTATCAATGCCTTTGTATTGGGCATCTGTATCCGAAAAATGAAAGCCAATATCACGCAAATTTGCAGCCCCTAACAAGGCATCACAAATTGTATGTAGCAACACATCTGCGTCAGAATGACCTAATAAGCCTGTTTTATGCGGAATTTCTACCCCGCCCAAGATTAACTTGCGACCTTCTACTAAACGATGTGTGTCGTATCCAAATCCAATTCTGAACATAATGTAAGGTAAGAAAATTGAAAAATATAAGAGATGCTAAAATTTACAAAAATCAAAACAATGAACTTGTCTTAAAGGTTTGGCAAAGATAGTATTTTGTGGAGAAATAATAAGGATTTTGGAGCATTGAGGGGGCAGAAATATTTTATGAAAGGCTAAGAAATTGCAGATTTCCAAATTTTTTGTACCTTTGCGGCTCAAAATATTTTATTCTTACCGTGAGTTTAGCTGAAAAAATTATCGCCCATATCCGCGAAGTACCTAATTTTCCCATCGAAGGCGTACTTTTTAAAGATATTTCTCCACTTTTTTTGAATCCACAACTTGTGCGCGAGTGCGAGCTTGCTTTTGCCGCACATTGGCTAGACAAAAATGTAACCAAAGTAATTGGTATTGATAGTCGGGGCTTTCTTTTCGGACCACAAATCGCTTGTCGCTTAAATGCAGGTATGACTTTGGTTCGCAAAAAAGGGAAGTTACCCCCTCCTACGGTGGAGATTTCCTACGACCTAGAATACGGCAGCGCGACAATGGAAATGGTACAAGATGCGATTGTTCCAGGTGATAGAGTAATTATTCACGATGATTTATTGGCAACAGGAGGAACAGCACTCGCAGCAGCAAAGTTAGCACAGCAGGCAGGTGCTGAGGTGGTTGGTTTCAGTTTTTTGATTAATCTGACATTTCTTCATGGGGCAGATAAACTTCAAGAAATTTCAAATGATATTCATGCTTTAATTAGTTACGAAAAGTAATTACGAAGGATTAAAAATATTATTCGTTAAGTACTTAGGTAATAATTAATTTATGTTAGTGCTTCCACTCAGACCATTGATAATAAATAGGTTGATTAAAATCAATTGAATAAACGCACTTTTGTAGCGGCTGCTTTAGCTGCCGCATCAGCGCAAAAACGAAGTTTTTGCCAATGGAGGGCCAGCTGAAGCAGCCCGTACAACAAGCATTTTAAGTGCAATTAATTTAGTGAAATTAATAAACCATTTTTCATTCTCAATTATTACTTATCCATTACTTATTTTCACTATTAGTTCAATAAAATACCATGCTATCTTTTCAATCAAGCGAAAACCAACAGATGATCGCAGACATGATTCGTCGTTGGGGGGCTGAACGCCTAAAACCAGAAACTATCTTGCATTTAGACGAAACGCAGGAGTTTCCAATTGAGATTTTTAAGGAATTGGGGCAGATGGGCTTGATGGGCGTGTTGGTTCCTACTCAATATGGTGGCTCTGGCTTTGGTTATTTTGAGTACATCACTACGATTGTGGAGGTGGCAAAATTTTGTGGAGCGATAGGTTTGTCCTTAGCTGCACATAACTCTCTGTGTACCAATCATATCTTGTACTTTGGGAACGAAGAACAAAAGCAAAAATACCTTCCCAAATTGGCGACTGCTGAGTGGATTGGGGCATGGGGCTTGACCGAAGCAAATACAGGTTCAGATGCAGGTAATATGCGCACAGTTGCGGTACAAGATGCAAATGACCCCGATTATTGGATTATCAATGGCTCAAAAAACTTTATCACACATGGTAAATCGGGAGATGTGGCAGTGGTGATGACGCGCACAGGCGAGCCAAGAGCTTCTAAAAATTCTACCGCTTTTGTCGTAGAAAAAGGAACACCTGGTTTTTCGGCAGGAAAAAAGGAAAACAAATTGGGCATGAGAGCCTCTGAAACTACCGAAATGATTTTTGACAACTGTCGCATACATAAATCACAAATGTTAGGAAAAGTAGGCGAAGGTTTTCATCAAGCCATGAAAGTATTAGATGGTGGTCGCATTTCAATCGCGGCGCTTTCTATCGGAATTGCAAGAGGAGCTTATGAAGCAGCCGTAAAATATGCCAAAGAACGTGAGCAATTTGGGAAGAAAATCTCTGAATTTCAAGGGATTGCCTTCAAATTGGCAGATATGGCAATGCGCATAGATGCCTCTGAACTTTTGACTTTCCAAGCGGCAGACTTAATTATGAAAAAAATGCCAGTTACCGAAGCCTCAGCAAAAGCCAAACTTCACGCAAGTGAAACATCCGTTTGGGCAGCAAACGAAGCCGTACAAATCTTCGGCGGCTACGGCTACGTAAAAGACTTCCCCGTAGAAAAATTCTACCGCGATGCAAAACTTTGCACCATCGGTGAAGGCACATCAGAAATACAGAAGTTGGTGATTGCAAGGGAGATGCTGAAGTGATAAAATGCTTTTTTGTCGTCTTTTGCCTCATTCAAAAGCGATAATTACGATCATATATTTCCTAATAAAGGCAGACATGAGCATAGAGGCTTATTGTCTGCCTTTGTTTATTGTTTGGGAATTTTATTGTATCGAAGTCCTTTTTTTGTATGAATTCGCTCATCTTATTTGGGCTATACTTAACCAAGAATCTGCCACCTCCAACAAAATAAACCCCATTTCTGACCGTTAGATAGAAAAGTTGGAGAATAAATTGGTAATTCGCAAAGAATACCTTACATTTATGCCCTAAATTTTAGGGAGAGTTCACACTTATACTCATTTCTACGTCACGTCAATCTTATGTTAATATGAACATGAAAAAAATTTCTACTTTGCTTGTTCTACTGTTTTCCCTGAGTCAGATATGGGCGCAAACAGGGAATGTGGGAATTGGTACGGCTGTTCCTCGAGCCGCAGCGATGCTAGATGTTACAAATGCTAACAAAGGCTTTTTGATGCCACGCATTAACATTGACCCCACTACACTTTCCAACAACTTTTTTGGTAATGTTTTATCTTCTGCTCCTGGTACTGATGACAGAGGCTTGATTTTCTTTAATACCTTTGACGCTAAATATTGGTATTGGGACGGTACTCAATGGCTCTCTATCCCTGATAATGACTGGATTATTGCGGGAAATAACGAATATGCTGGGGTTCCGGGGAATGTGGGAATTGGTACGCCTACCCCTGCGGCAAAGTTGCATGTGGTTACAAATGGTAACATTATCTTGGAAAACATGGCAATTGGGGGCGACTCTACCGTTTTGGTAATGAACCCGCTTACAGGGGTGGTGGCTCGCCGCAATTTGCCCACTTCTTCTTGGGATGGCGATAACCAAACGCTTTCTATCAATGGATTTAACCTTTCTATTAGTGGGGGAAATACAGTGGCTTTGCCCATTCCTACCATTACTGCGGGAATTGGTTTGGTAAGCTCTGGGGTTGCTCCTAATCAAATGCTAGATGTGCAAGCTGTGAATGGACTTACGGCTGATGCTACGTTAGATGCAGTAAAATTGGGAGGTCCCCTCATTGAAAATACCACGATTACAAACAATGTTTTTAATTTGAATGTAGATTTGAATGGAGCTGGGAATTTTCAAGTGCAAAAGAATGGAGGAGCAACACCTTTGTTAAAAGCGACCAATGCCAATACTGGACAAGTGATTATAGATGATGCGGCAGTTGCTACTGCTACCAATCCTCACGCTTTGTTCCAAATGAACTCTAATAGCAAAGGGGTTATTTTTCCCAATTTGACAACAGCGCAGCGTAATGCAATTGCGGTTACTATTCCCCAAGATGTAGGGTTGACCATTTTTAACCTAGATAAAGACGTTCACGAATATTGGAATGGACAATGTTGGTTGCCCGTAGGAACTACCATTTGTACTGACTTTTCTACTTCTTTAAGTTCAAATAGTGGTTGTATTTACACAAGTGCAGCCTCAAGTGTGCAAATAGATGTTACTGTTACCCTCAATTCAGGGGTTTCTGTGCCTGTAATTATGGCGGTAGGTGGTTTGCCTAATGGCGTAACGGCTTCTTTTGCTTCTACCTCTCTTTTTCCTACGGCTACTACGCAACTAACAATTACAGGTACTGCTGCCGCAATTCCGGGTGTATATCCTTTGCAAGTGATGGCAATCTTTGGTACTTTGGTTCAATCGGCTACCTATACCCTACAAATTGTTCCTGGAAGTATTACGATTTCTAGCACTGCGGGTACGGTAAATGAAATCAATGTTGCACCTAATAATAACATTGTAACCACAGATGTAGGCATCAACTTCGTGGGAGGATGTAGCAACTGTAACTCAGCTTTATTGAGCGTTTCGGGTACACCACCGGGCGTAAGCGCGATGTTTAGTACCAATCCTATTCCTACGGCGGGTGGTTTAAGTACTTTAACATTCACTGCCACTTCTTGCGCAGATACAGGAATGTATAACTTAACCATTACCGCTAACCTTTGTGGGCAGTTGGTAACTTTCCCTTACGATTTACATATTATTGAATCTCATATTTATGCTGTAAGCAATAGCAATAACTACAATCTCTTTACCTCAGCAGGTTCTCCGCCTTGTCCTGTGGTATTAGTAGGTCATATTAATAGTGGCATTGTTATTTCTAGTACAAGTACTGCTACCCCTGCTTACACAACAGGCCCTTTTGTACCTGGCAGCAAAATTACCATTGATGTTGCTGCTAATGCAGGAATTTTAGGTAAAGGAGGGGAAGGTGGAAAATCAGATTGCTCTTATTTCTTCCCTAACTGTTTAGATACAAATGGAAAACCGGGAGGCCCTGCTTTATCTTTAGAAACGCCTAATGTTACCATCAACATGAACTCTACTGGCTTAATTGGTGGTGGTGGTGGTGGTGGCGGCTCTGGTTTTGACCTTAGCCCAATTAACACTTGTATTTCCTACCAAGGCGGTAGTGGAGGCGGTGGCGGTGCAGGTGGCGGATTAGGACAAGTGGGTTGCTGTAATCCTCCTGCTACGAATGGCGCGAATGGTGGTTTTAATACCGCAGCAAATGGTACTTTAGCGGGTGGCACTGGTGGAAATGGGAATGCTTGTCAAGTTACTTGTACGATTATTCCTTGTATTTTTGGTTTTGCCACAAAAGGTTGTTATCGTCCAGGAGATGGTGGCGCAGGGGGAGGCTTTGGTTTGGCAGGACAAAATGGTTTTACAGACAGAGGAGAAACTATTTTTAACTGTGGAGCAGCCAACTGTAATGGAACGGGAACACTCAGTGACCCCGCAGATTGCGATGGTGGGCAAGGTGGCGCACCAGGTCGTTCAATTGTTACTAATAACCACCCGTTTAGTGTAATTGTGAATGCGGCTGCGCCTACGGCAGTTGGCCCTGGTGCAGCTAACAGCACAAGTTATCCATTCACACCCAATCAATGTATTGCAGGTCCTTATGCTCCTTAATAGAAACTAGAAACGAAACGCTTATGAAAAAATATGCATATATATTTTTCGGCTTGCTCGCGTGTAATAGTTCCTCCTTATTTGCTCAAACGCCTATTTTTAACAACAATGGCGCGTTAATTACAGTAAGGTCGGGCGCGAGTGCTATTGTCTATGTAGATGGTTCTTTGGATAATATGACCAATGGAAATATCAATAATGCAGGGCATATTATTACGATGCAAGATTATCGAAACAATGGCACGACAACAGGAATAGGTGCGGCTTCTTTGTTTGAAGTGAAGGGAAATTGGGAAAATAACAACAACTTTACCACAGGGCAAAGCACAGTGTTATTGAATAAAACAGGCAACCTTGCTCCTTTCCAACAAATTACAGGCTCACAAATTTCGTCTTTCTATAATTTAGACTTAGACGGAAATAATGTGAAACGCCAAACCTTAGATGCCATTGTTACCAATAACCTCGACCTTAAAGATTGCGAACTGCGAATTGACGTAAATAAGATGACGATGACCAAAACAAGTTCGGCAGCTTTGTCTTTTACAACAGGAATGGTAAGCGCAAGAGGTACAGGGCAATTTGCAAGAGAATTGGTGAACGTAGGGGGATTGTATTGGTTTCCAACGGGAGATTCTGTGGAGGGGACTTACCGCTATCGCCCAATTCAAATGAATCCTAATGGTGATGGGCAATTTGGTGCGAGGTTAGCAAATGTTGATGCAAACACAGAAGCTTTTAACAGAAATACCAAAGAGTCGGATATTTGCGAGGTAAACCCTTTATATTATCATCGCTTATATAGAAATTCTGG
>JBJXHA010000488.1:0-3096 GCA_046160275.1 Bacteroidia bacterium
TTTCGATAATTAGCAATTTCGAGACATCAATGCAGATAAAAAAGCTAATATTTCGAGGTAAACTAAGGTCTTATTTCAAAAAATGTGTAGAAAAATATGTTTTTTGAACTCATAAAACCTCAAATTATCGTAATTACCCAAACTTTACAAGGGGGGGTGCGGAAGGTCGGATTGATATCCATATTTTACATTCTAATACTTAAACAAAATGACTACTTTTTTACTTCGTGCCCTTATCTTATTGGGTATTGTTTGCCAGGCTTATGGGGTTTTTGCTAATCCCGAAATTGATATAAAAGGTCGAAATGTCAGTATTTCTAGTGGTGATTTTAGCACCACAACTGACGATAATACTAATTTCAATCGTCAATACACCGTAGGAGGAACAACTTCTCTCACCTTTACGATTCATAATACAGGCAGTTTACCTTTAACTTTATCGGGAAATCCTAGTATTACGGGAACAAATTCGAGTGATTTTACACTAACTGCTACACCATCACTTTCTATTGCAGCAGGCGCAAGTACTTCGTTTACCATCACTTTTGACCCTTCAGCAATAGGAGGGAGAAGTGCAACTGTTACGATTAATAACAATGATGCAGATGAAGGAACTTATACTTTTGGTCTTTCAGGAACAGGACAATCTACTACACAAGTAAGGTGGGTAAACAATGAAGGAGCTAGTCGTCCAAGTACGGTAACTTTACAAGGCGTTACTTATAACGTTGTAGCAACTACTTATACCGACATCCAAACGGCGATTAATGCAGCCGCAACAGATGATATCGTATATATTACAGATGGCGTTTACCGCAATCCCAATGAAATTTCTTCTACGAGCTGTATTTTTGCAGGTACAGGACAGCAATTCAACCTTTATCTAAACATTGAAAATAAGGGAATTACACTTACCTCTTCTACGGGAAATCATTGTACTTCTGATGTGCGTTTGGTAGGGTATGGAATCTTTTTTGACAATGCACACAATACCATCGTTCAGGGCATACACCTAGATAGTGTAAGGGTTAATGGTTTTTGGGATACAAATTTTGCTACAGGAAGCCCTTATTCTCAATCTAATAATTTGAAAATCTTAAATAATAAAGTAACCAACACAAGAGGACATGGTATGAAAACAGATACAGGAGGTCCTACGGGTATTCCAATTAATAGGGGAGCAAGAGATGTGATTGGAAATTACTTTGAAAATATTGGCTTTTATGATGGAAGAGGAAATTGCACCACGCCTGCACCTGTTACAGCAATGTGGTTAGGTGAGGCAGGAAATGGTTTTGTAATCGCTAATAATGTCATTAATAATACCAAATGGGCAGGTATTTTATGCGATGGTTATGGTGGTTACCAAGATATGGGAACAAGTGCTATTACAAAAGGTGCAGTTACCATTACAGGAAATAGAATTAATAATACAGTTGATGCAGGGATTCAAATTGGATTTTCTTCTGGTACTTCTGGTTTTTATCCTTTGGATGCTTATATCACACACAATACAGTCACTAATGCTAATACAAGCAATGAGGTAGGTAGTGGGGGAATTTGCATTTTATCAAGTAATGTAAAAGGTAAGAACATTACAAACAATGATGTTTCTTCCTCTTTTAATGGACTTGCTATTCGCATTGCAGGTTGGGAAAGTTCATCAGCTGCTAATTTTACCTACGTTAATAATAACAATTTTTATAATTTATCAGGGGGCTTTGGGCTTACGCATATTGGGGGGCTTGCACCAAATGGTTTTTGGGGTACGGCAGATAATTTGGCTTTTTATAGTTTTGAAAATAACTATTGGGGTACAAATAACGGACCTACTTATGCAACAAACCCCGGAGGAACAGGCTCAGCGTTAAGAAAAGAAACAGTTGCCCAAGGGGGCTTAGTTTATTCTACTAACGATTTTGATTTCTCGCCTTACGCAGCTACTCCTAATACCGTAAATTCTGCAAGTTTGGCTTGTTGTCAAACCCCTAGTGCAAGTATTTCTTATCCTTTGGCTGCTTATTGTAATACTGCAAGTACCGTAACTGTCAATCGTACAGGCATGGCAGGAGGTGTTTATACAGTAAGCCCTTCAGGTTTAACCATAAATGGTGATAATGGAACTATTACTCCTAGTTCAAGTTCATTAGGTACTTATACAGTAACTTATCGCATAGGAGCTTCAGGAGGTTGTTCTTTATTTACCACTAGCACTACTGTAACGATTGCAGCTCCTCCTACAGCCTACAATGTAACAGGAGGTGGTACTTTTTGTTCTAATGCTGCTGGGCTTCCTGTTGGGTTAGCTAACTCTCAAACAGGCGTAAATTATCAACTACAAATAGGTGGCACAAATACAGGGACAACTGTGGCAGGAAGCACAGGTAATACAATTTCTTTTGGAAATCAAACTGCCGTAGGCACTTATACAGTTGTGGGTACAAATGCTTGTTCTACTACTATGTCAGGAAGTGTAAATATTGCTACAATTGCTGCATCGAGCGTTACCCTAACACAGTATGGTGGAATTACAAGCGGTGCAGGTATTACAACGATTACACAAGCTTGTGCAGGTACGCCTATTATTTTAGACGCAAACGTTTCAGGACCTGCAGTAACAGATTATCAATGGCAAAGAAATGGCACAGACCTAATCGGTCAAATGAATGATAGTTTAACACTTACAAGCGGCTGGGGCATATATCGTGTAAGAATTACGAATACTAACAATTGTTCAACAAATGCGGATACCTTTGCGATTAGTTTTCGTTCTTTACCTACTGCACAAGCAGGTACAGACAAAAACATTTGTCTAGGTAATAGCGTAACTTTGGGTACAGCAAACAATACAAATTATACTTACTCATGGTCTCCAAGCATAGGTTTATCTAATCCAATGATTTCAAATCCCACAGTAACAGCAACTACAGGCTCAATGACTTATACCGTATATGTATCTCAAGCAATTGCTAACACAGGTGGTTTGGTATGTTCAAAATCTGATGCAGTTGTTGTAAATGCGCTTACTTCTCTTGCTGCGCCTACGATTTCGATTACTGCACCTGTGCCTGCTTCTTCAACTATTTGTGAAGGTTC
>JBJXHA010000489.1:0-3166 GCA_046160275.1 Bacteroidia bacterium
ATGATGACAAATATCCTTCAAAGCTCTTGCTAGGAAATGGATTGGAATTAAAACTTTATTCGCCAATCAATGATAATACGAAGGATTTGGTGTTTAATGCAAAACGTTTTTACAGAGGAAAAGCAGTGGTAAGTTATGCTTTGACTTTCTCTAAACAATAGCTTCACTTTTAATGATTATTTCTTTATGAAAAAAATATTTTATCTTGCAATAGGCTTGTTTGTTTCTACAGGTGCTTGGGCGCAAAAAGTAACAACAGAGCCCTCATTATTTAGCCCAACTGAATCTGTTAAAATTATTGTAGATTTGACACAATGCGAGCGTCCACAGTTGGTAGGAAATGCGGGACCTCTCTATATTTGGACTTGGCTACCCAAAGATCCACCGGGCGGAAATGGCTCGTGGACTGACTCAAATGAAAGTTTAAAAATGACCGATGAAGGGAATAATAAATGGAGTTTTACCATGACCCCTACCAACTTTTATCAAGCTACCGAAGATGAAGTCTATGAAAAAGACATCTATTTCTTAGTGAAAGCAGACAATGGTTCAGGTGGCGTAAATGGAGAGGACAAAACAGAGGATTTGACGTTAAAAGTAGATCCTTTGACTTGCAAAAAAATGTGTTCATTCCCACAATCTATCGTAGATACGGTATATTCGACTTTCGATCAGCCATTTTCTTTCTTATATGATAAAACATTTGAAACAAAGGCTAACTTATCGGCAGCAACAGAATACGTAGTATTTGCGCGTTTGTGGATAGAAGGGGTTGCAGCTCCTGTTCCTTTTATTGCGCCTGCGCAAATTATGAACAATCATCCTGAATTGGAAATGACTTTGATGGAAGGCTCTAACTCTCGCTATCAATGGACCATTATTCCTAGCGACTTTTTCAAAACAAAACTGGACGAATATCCAGGGAAAAAGTTGATGGGTGTGCAAATTCGTGCGGTAGTGAAAAAAACGAGCGCGCCAAGTAGCAGCGATTTTACCGATGAAATGACAAATTTTTATTTTATACAAGAATAAGTAATTATCCTTCTTTATCAAGAAACGGTTGCCTTCAAAAGCAGCCGTTTTTTGTTTTTTGTAAAAAAAGAAGGTAAATTTGCAGTAAATCTAAAATATGAACAATTTAACTACACAATGGCTTGAACTTACCAAAAAGCTACAAGCCATGTTTGATATAGATATTAACATTGAATCTATTCTTTTTTTGATTGGCTTGCGAGAAATTGGCAGTTCAGGTAAACAAGAATTTAGCAAAGCGCAAAAGGTAGATTTGATGCACGTAGCCTTGTGTCGCCTGCTTTCCCAATCGGGTTATTATCACCTTTCTCACCTCGACCAAGATGGCTGGCCTCATTGGGAATTGGTAAAACCGCTTCCTTTTACCGATTATTACACGCAAACCAATTTGCTGAAAACGCATATTTTAACTTATTTTGAAGAGGTTTTTGAAGCTTAAAGTAATTGTTATATGAACCGTACACCGATAGGAAATAAATGGATGACCCCTGTCATTAATCATTTTGAACAGTATAAAAACAAAGTGGTTGCCATTTATAAGTCAGAAAAAATTGTTGCAGTTGGGGATAGTTATCTTAGTGTAAGAACGGAAGTAAAGCAACATTTTAAAGAAATATATGAAGAGGTAGCCTATATGCGCATCCCTGAAAACTTTTTACAGCCTAGGTTATTGGGGTTACGTATGAGAACTTTGCGTGAAGAAATTTGGGATCCAGAATACGCTGTTTGGATTCAAAATGTAGCAGGTGATTGGATTAAATATGAAATGTTAGTTGATTCAGGCGCAGATTTCACCTTCATTAGCAGGGAAGTAGGCGAAGATTTAGGACTTGAATTACAAGGAACAGATATTATTCGAACGGTCTATGGAGTAGGAGGGGCTGGGATTCAATATACGATGAAACAACTTAATTTAAAAATTGCGGATACTGAGTTTCTTTGTGAAGTTGCGTGGTGTCTGATAGCAGATATTCCTGATTTATTATTAGGAAGACTAAATGTATTTCATACATTTAAAGTAACATTTGACCAAAGAAACACACAAATCATTTTTGAACCTTATGAAAATCAATAAGATATGATAAATTACGCCCCTTTATTAAAAGACAAATTCCCTATTGATGAAAGGTTGAGTTTTTACAAATTCCCTGCTTTACCTGCCGTAAAAGTAGGGAAATTATTAGCAAGCGAAACGCGCATTAGCAGCCCCAACGACATTGTAGGAATGCACTTAATCGAAGGCTTTTTTAGCTCTTCTTATGTCATTTTCACCAAAGATACCTGCTACTACAAAGGCGGCTCTTTTTTCTTAGAAGAAGCAAGAAACTGTACCCTGCAAGAGGAGGAATGTGTGGTCTTAGTAAACCAAAAAGGGCGCAGCACAGAACATAAATTCCCCACCTTAAACGCCGATGCCGCCATCCTCATTCAAAAAGTATTCGACAATATCCGCACTTACAACCCCGACCTCGCCAACAACGCCCCCGATTACAGTCAGTTTGAAGGCAGTGCTTTAGATTGGCTTTTATTAAGAGACGAGGTAATGAAAACCATCGATATGTTGTACGACAAATACAACGAAGGGAAATTATCGCTGTTAGAATACGAAAGCAAAAAGGAGGAATTGTTGGGAAGATTGTAATCACCTTGCCGAAAAATAACCTTATACATTTAATATAAGTTACAAGCGACTCGTCTCCTTTTCAAAAAAGGGGGCGGGTCGCGTTTTTAATCCAAAACACAAAGCTAAAACAAAAATACCAACGCACAACAAACATTCACAAAAGCCTAAAACAAAAACACAAAGCCACAATAAACATTCACAAAACTCCAAAATAAAAACACCAACGCACAATAAATATTCACAAAACCCCAAAATAAAAACACCAACGCACAACAAACATTCGCAAAGCCCCAAAACAAAAATACTAACGTGCAACAAACATTTACAAAAGCTAAAAACAAAAATACAAAGCCATAACAAACATTTACAATGACAGAAAATAAAAAGATCTAAAACATAATACCCTAAGAGTATGTTTAAATTTTGTTTTACGGGTTGATAATCAACCCACTCGGCTGTCAATCTGTAAGATTCTTATCAAGCATTGCATCAAAGATGTGTTTCAAACCA
>JBJXHA010000490.1:0-3235 GCA_046160275.1 Bacteroidia bacterium
TATCGTGTCAATAATAAGGATTTATTAGAAACTAAGACATCTATTTATGAAAATGTTAAGTTTTTTATTCATGGGCTTTCACCGTCTAACCAAAGGGGTAACCAAAAAATTTTAAAAAAGCGAAAATACCGAAGAATAAAAGACGATAATTGGCTAAAACCTATCCGCATGGCTCTAGAAATAGACCTGCCTCGTTCTAGTTGTTACCGATATGAGCTTGAGAATGACACAATTCGTACTCGTTACATTGATTCGACACGCTTATCTCAAGAGCTTGCTATTTATTCATCGTATGCTCGTATGGATAGATTTACCTTATTTCATCTCAAAAATAACAAAGAAGATAGCACTTATTCAACCTTAAAGTACGAAACCCTTTATAATTATCTACTTAGTCTCGAAAAAGTAGGTAATTTAGAAGGCAATCCTGCTTACAAAACGTTTACATATTCGGTCACGCACGTTTCTTTAACTGCCAATTATTTGAGCAAGGAAGAACAAAAACCGTATTTATATTTAACTTTTTGCCCACAATTTGGCATTGTTGAGTATCATTATCTGAAACCCAATATTCATATTCGGCTGATAACGATAGATGGAAAACCACTTCAAGAATACGTCAAAAAAGGCTTATGTATTACGCCTTTTTGTGAGATAAAGTAACCGTTGAATCAACATAACCTCAATTTCACATTCCCTGTTTCACCCGAAACAGGCACAATATTTCATTTTTTAATTTTTCAAGTTTATGTCAAACGAAATTTCGATTAAAAACGATTTGTTTAGGTTTGTAACGGTGCGCACACCGAATCACCTGAGCATGGACACGCGGCAGTTGCGCTTTGTGTTCCACCCCGATATTGCGAGCAGCCGCGTTGCGAGCTGCGAGAGTACCTAAATAACTTGTATTATGGACAGATATCGTGTTTTTTTTTACCTAGTCCTACTATTTACATTGTTAGGATGTAGTTCGCATAACTATTTAGTCATTACAACTCAAAGTTTTCGCAGTTTACATAATTTTTATCCACAAGGGCTAGATATTAACGATTTTGAACACGAACTCCTTATTGAAAACACAAATGCTAAGGAGTATCCTCAAGTGGGACGCTTTTTCCATTCAGATACGATAAGACCTTATTGGTTTACAAGAGCTAAGTTTGAAAATTGGAGACTTATAAAGCGAAAAAGTAACACTTGCTGTTGTCGAGAGAAATGGGACAAACGTTCTATTCGTAAAAGTGATACAATAAACGAAGTAACGCTTGATAAAATTAATCGTTTGAGTATTGGTGATGTAAATTATAGAGGCATTTTTTATAGAAAAAACCAACAAGATACATTTTATGTTAAAACTAGAAATTATGTGTTTGACTTGAAACCAATTTACCAACTTATTTATAAAGGTAAATGTTATACCACTGGTTATGAACCATTTTTTGACAGAAAGAAAGAATGGAAGTAGGCGGTGCTGTAGGGATTTATAAACGACATCGTGTAGAACATAAAAAAATGCCGAGAACAAAAGCGTAGCCGCCCAAGCTCTTCTATGTTTGGAGCCTAATTCCTAATTTTTCTGTCTTATCTTTTGTAATTCATCAATAGTGGAAACTGCCCAAAAGTGCTTTTTACAGAAGCCGTCACGTAAAGTGAAGGCTTCTGTATTATGTTAATGCGAGTGTAAGTTAAAAAATGAATCTTAAAAAGCAAACAATAAACAAACCACATAAAACGATTTGCCCTATTCCGTAATATCTCTCCCCCTTTTCGCGTCTAATGCGTACTTAATTCTCTATTCATTCTTAACGATTCACTGTATTTATATGTCCACATCTACTGATACAAATGCGAAAAAGAAACGCAAGCGCAATTATACATGGGTTTGGCTGCTGGCAATTGCGCTTGTCGGTGCTGGGGCTGCCTATTATTTCAAGGCAACTAAAAAACCTGAATTGACGAAAGTGCAGTTGGCTACGGCTGAAAAGCGAACGATTTTTGCGCGAGTTGTGGAGTCGGGAACGATAAAACCTACGATTGAAGTGCCGATTGCGCCTGATGTGTCGGGGGAAATTGTGGAATTATATGTGCGAGAAGGGCAATATGTGAAAAAAGGAGATTTACTCGCTACCATTCGCCCCGATAATTATAAGTCAGCATTAGAACAGTCAGAAGCGGCGGTAAATATAGCGCAGGCGGATTATATGCAGGCACAGGCTTCTGTGGCGCAAAGCCGGGTGAGTTTGGCACAAGATTCGGCTTCTTTGGAAAGGGTAAAACGCTTACATTCCGAAAAATTAGTGTCAGAGGTGGAGCTAGAAAATGCCAAATTAAAATACAACATTACGCGCTCTCAAATTGAGGCGGCGAGTTATACGATTGAGGCAGCTAGGTATCGGGTTGAAAGCTCTAAGGCTTCTTTGAAACAAGCACAACAAAACCTTTCACGCACCAATATTTATGCAACGATGAATGGTACAATTACGAAATTAAATGTGGAAAAAGGGCAAAGAGTGGTAGGAACTGTGCAAATGGCGGGAACGGAATTGTTGAAAATTGCCGACCTTTCGAGCATGGAAGTGGTAGTGGAAATCAATGAAAATGACATTGTTAACATTGAATTAGGTGATTCTTCCAAAATTGAAATAGATGCTTTGCCTAATAAATATTTTAATGGAAAAGTAACAGACATTGCTTATTCTGCCACAAAAAATGCGCTTGGAACGAGTGACCAAGTTACCAATTTTCAAGTGAAAGTGCGCATCAATCCTTCTTCTTATACCGAAATTGCGGAATCAAGCCAAGAATTAAATTTATCGGGAAAGAATCCTTTTCGTCCTGGTATGAGCGCGCAAATTGAGGTTTATACAGATAAAGTAGAAGAGGTAGTTGCCGTTCCTATTCAAGCAATTACCTTGCATCGTCCCAAAACAGAGAAAAAAACGGATGAAAAAGGGGGCAAACCCAACAATGACGATATGAAGCCGAAAGAGGAAGAGAAAACGACAAAAGTGGTAGAGGAGAAAAAACAAGAAGTAGTTTTTGTGTATAAAGATGGCGAAGTGAAAGAACTCAATGTAAAAACGGGCATTGCTGATGATGAATTTATTGAGGTAAAAGACGGTTTACAAAGTGGCATGAAGGTAGTGATAGGTCCTTATACCACTTTAACCAAAGTATTAGAAGATGCCATGAAAGTAGAGGAGGAAAAGGTGGAGAAATAAGTGTTACTGTTTTG
>JBJXHA010000491.1:0-4201 GCA_046160275.1 Bacteroidia bacterium
TGCTTGCAAATACTAAAAAAAAGCACTAAATTTGCACAAAATAATTTCAAATTTATCTATTTAACATATGCAAAACGATACGACTCAAGCGGAAATAGACAAGTTGATTACGGACATTAATCAGCACAATTACAATTATTATATTTTAGCAAAACCTACCATTTCTGATTATGACTTTGATATGTTGTTGAAGAAATTGGAGAAATTGGAGGAAGAATATCCGCAATTTAAACGAGCAGATTCACCTACGCAGCGTGTTGGCGGTGAGATTAACAAAACTTTTACGAGTTTTGTGCATCTTAAACCCATGTTGAGTTTGGGCAATAGTTATTCTTTGGAAGATATAGAAGATTTTCATAATCAAGTAGTTAAATTATCCGAAGGGCGAAGTTTTACTTATTTGGTTGAGCATAAATTTGATGGTGTTTCGATGAGCTTGCATTATGAAAAAGGTGTATTAATTCGGGCAGTAACGCGTGGTGATGGCGTGCAAGGCGATGAAGTTACCGCAAATGTGCGTACAATTCGCAATGTTCCCTTGAAATTACGGGGCGAAAATCTCCCTGATTTTCTAGAAGTTAGGGGTGAAGTGCTGATGCACCGCAAAGCCTTTGACAAATGGAATGACGAGCGCGAGCAAGCAGGCGAAGACCGCACAATGAATCCAAGAAATGCAACGGCTGGCTCTTTAAAATCTAGCGATTCCAGCGAAGTGGCGAAGCGTCCGCTTACTTTTTATGCCTACCAAATTGCCAATGATGAGCAAAATGGCACAACAGATGGCGAAAATATGCAAAATTTGGCAAATTGGGGCTTCCCAATGGGCGGAAATCATAAGGTTTGTAAGGACATTGCGGAACTGATGACCTATATTAATCATTGGGACAATGGGCGTTTTGGCTTAGATTATGACATTGACGGCATTGTAATTAAGGTGAACGAGATTGCCTTGCGTGATATTTTAGGCGCAACGGCAAAAGCTCCTCGCTGGGGAATTGCCTTTAAATATCCTGCGGCTTCGGTAACTACACAATTACTAAGCATTGATTTTCAAGTAGGTAGAACTGGAAAAGTTACCCCCGTAGCCAATTTGCAGCCCATTTTATTAGCAGGAACAATTGTAAAAAGAGCCTCTGTACACAATGCAGATGAAATTGAGCGTTTGGATTTGCATGAGCAAGATGTGGTAATGGTGGAAAAAGGAGGCGAAATCATTCCTAAAATTACGGCGGTTGTGAAAGAAAAAAGAGCCGAAAACGCGAAAAAAATCGTATTTGTTACGCATTGCCCTGCTTGTGGAACAGAATTAATTCGCTTAGAAAAAGAGGCAAATCATTTTTGTTATAACGATAATGCTTGTCCCCCACAAATTAAAGGGAAAATCGAACATTTTGCACATCGCAAAGCGATGAACATAGATGGTTTGGGAACTGAAATTGTCAGTCAGTTGGTTGATGCAGCTTGTGTAAAAACCTATGCTGATTTATATTCCCTTACTTATCAACAAGTTATAAAATTAGAAGGTTTTGCAGATACTTCTGCTAAAAATCTCATTGCGGCAATTGCGGCAAGTAAAAATGTCCCTTTTGAGCGCGTTTTATTTGCCATGGGGATTCCGAATGTGGGGATAGTAAAGGCTAAAAAATTGGTGAAATATTTTGGTTCGCTTGACAAAATGGAGCAAGCAAACAAAGAAACTTTGTCAAATCTCACCGATATTGGCGAAACAATTGCCCAATCTATTTTAGATTTCTTCCAAAATCCTCATTCTCAACAAGTAATTCAAGCCTTGAAGCAAGCAGGTTTGCAGTTAGAAAGTGCGGAAAGTGACACGCCTAAAGGCACTGCTTTAGCAGGCAAAAACTTTGTTATCTCTGGAACATTTGAGAATTTTTCAAGAGATGCGCTAAAAGAATACATCGAATCGTTGGGTGGTGAAGTTAAGTCTTCCGTTTCTAAAAAAACATCCTTCCTCATCGCAGGGGCAGAAGCAGGCGGCTCAAAACTCGAAAAAGCGACGAAAGATGGGGTAAAAATTATTTCAGAAAAGGAATTTTTGGAAATGGTAGGAAGGTAGGAATTGGGTCTTATTATCTTCTACGCAAAAAGGAGCTCTCTAAAAAGTTCGGCACTCTTCGAAGAGTGCCGAACTTTTCACGTAGAACATAATAAAAAAGGAATCACAACGAATAATATCCTTTGTGAATTAGCCTTTTTGGACAGCCTCTTTTTTATTGCTCTTATATTATGCGATTTTCTCCTTTTATGAAAAGCAAAGAGAAGAAAAAGGAGTCAAACTAACTTAATTTTTCCCGTTTCACGCCTTTCGCACTCAAAATAAAATCCGCGCCATAGACTTTTGCTGGCGTTTGAAAACCTGCGGCAAATTCGCCATTTAACACTTTTTTGGCACTCATTACTGCCGTGTCGGCGGTAAGAAGATAACCGTCAGGCATTGTTAATAAGGCGGTGCAAGTTTTCCCTGCGGCATTTTGCACAGAAGCCCAAATATAAGAAGCGGCTTGTTGGCGTTTTTCCCATGACATCGGTTTGTCATTTTCGGCTGTTTTTCGCAAAAAGCGATTTTTAACCCATTTAATTCGCAACAACCAAGCAATGTATTTTTGTTTTTGAGCCGTTTTAATCATGGAACTTGGGGCTGTTACATAAGTAACAATATTGGGAATTTGCGTAGAACGCCATGCAGTTGAAATATCTCCCCAAGAAATGTTCATCGCTTGAAAAGATTTTCCGCCAATACTTACCGCCTTTATTTTTTCCGCCAACCCTACTTCCGTCAATTTTCCTTCTTTTCGATAATAGGTTGGTTCGCCCAAATTCTCTCCCATTGTCAATTTTGTTCCTCTTGACAGCCTTCCGCCTTCATTGTGTAGCACAATTTCTAATAAATTGGCATCGGGCAGTTGTTGTTTTAAAAACAAAGCCAAACAGTCAGAAGGAACGACATCAAAACCTACGCCAGGCAACAACATGACACCCGCTTTTTGTGCGGCATCAGACATCCCCGCCAACATTTCAAACACTTGCCATTCGCCTGTGATGTCCAAATAATGCGTTTTTGTTTGAATGCACAATTCAGCAGCAACTTTTGCCGTATGAATAAAAGGACCCGCACAATGCAAAAACACTTTTGTATTTTGCAAAGCTGCTTCAAAAGCAGTTTTGTTATTTAAGTCAAAAGCAATATGTTCAAAGCCATATTTATCAGCAATTTCTTTCAATGCAACAGGGTTCCGCCCTGCAAGCATCGGTTTTATCCCTTGCTGATGCAGCAGTTCGCAAATCATTGCGCCTGTATAACCGTAAGCTCCGTAAACGAGGAGTTGATTTTTTGACATATTTCTTATTAAAACTCAATCGTTTTTGCTGCTCTTGGAAAGCCAATCACATCACGAATGTTGCCCATACCTGTAACAAACAACACCAATCTTTCAAAGCCTAAACCAAATCCCGCATGAGGCGCAGTTCCGTATTTTCTTAATTCCAAATACCACCACAATCCTTCCTCGTGAATGTTCATTTCTTGCATTCTTTTGCGCAATTTTTCCTCGTTTTCCTCACGTTGAGAACCACCAATAATTTCCCCAATTCCAGGGAAAAGAATGTCCATTGCCGCTACGGTATCTTCAGGCTCATTTTCACTTCTCTCGTTGAGTTTCATGTAGAAAGCCTTGATTTTCTTAGGATAATCACAAACAATTACAGGCTTTTTGAAATGCTTTTCAACCAAATAACGCTCGTGTTCTGATTGCAAATCTTTACCCCACTCTACAAGATATTGAAATTTTTTCTCTTTGTAAGGTTTCGATCTTTGTAAAATCTCCACCGCTTCGGTATAAGTAATGCGCGCAAAAGGATTTTCGATACAGAATTTCAAAGTATCCAACAAGCCCATTTCTCTGCGCTCATTTTTTGCCTTTTGAGATTCCTCTTTTGCCAAACGCTCATCTAAAAACTTCAAATCATCTGCACAATGTTCTAGGGTAGATTTGATGAGATATTTGAGAAAATCTTCTGCTAAATTCTTGTTATCTTCCAATTCTGCAAAAGCAACTTCAGGTTCTACCATCCAAAATTCGGCAAGATGTCGCGTAGTATTTGAATTTTCGGCGCGGAAAGTAGGACCAAAAGTATAAACTTTGCCCAAAGCTAAAGCCGCAATTTCAGCTTGCAACTGACC